>NZ_DEPK01000171.1:5118-14872 GCF_002358725.1 Microbacterium sp. UBA3394 | reverse complement strand
GAGGCGACCATCGATGTCGGCGCGATCATCGACTACGCGACATCGTTCGGCACGCTCGTCCTGACCCGCGCGTACGCCGACTGGTCCTCGCCGGTCAACGCGGAGTACCAGACGCAGCTGGTCGCCCGTGCGGTGGACCTGGTGCAGCTGTTCCCCGCCGCGGCCTACGGCAAGAACGGCGCCGACATCCGGCTCGCTGTCGACACCGTGGAGGACATGTTCCGGCTGGAGGACCTCACGCACGTGGTCATCGTGGCCGGCGACAGCGACTACGTGCCGCTCGCGCAGCGATGCAAGCGCTTGGGGCGCTACGTCGTGGGCGTCGGCGTCTCGGGTTCGACGGCGAAGTCGCTCGCGGCGGCGTGCGACACGTTCGACGCCTACGACACCCTCCCCGGCGTGACCGCCCCGTCGGCCGACACCACGGGGACCCGCAAGAGCCGAGGACGCAAGAAGACGGTGGACCCCGGTGCCGACCTCCTGGAAAGAGCGCTCCGCCTGGAGAACGACAAGGAGGCCGCCGAGTGGCAGCACGCCTCGGCGGTGAAGAGCCTCATCAAGCGACTCGACCCCTCGTTCAGCGAGAAGACGCTCGGGCACAAGAGCTTCACCGACTTCGTCAAAGCGCACCCGAAGGTCGCAGAGATGGATGAGTCCGGCAACATCGTGCTCATCAGGCTGGCCGCCGACGGCTGAGATCGCCGTCGCGGCGGGGAGTACAGTGTGGGCTGTGGCCCGCCGACACGCCGCTCCGCCAGGCTCGCAGGCGTCCCTGCGAGAGGCGAACCGTGCCCGCGTGCTGGATTCGCTGAAGCGGCACGGCCGTCTCACGCAGATCGAGCTCGCCGGTGTGACGGGCCTCTCTCCGGCCAGCGTGTCCAACATCGTCAAGGAGCTGACGGCAGCCGGCGTGCTCCACACCTCCTTCACGTCGCGCAGCGGCCGTCGGGCGACGCTCGTCTCGCTTGCGCACTCGGTGGGGCTCGTCGCCGGTGTGCACTTCAGCTCACGTCAGCTGAACATCGCGATCGCCGACGCGACCCGCACCGTCGTCACCCACACGACGCTCCCTCTCGCCCTGGACCACCGGCACGACGCGGAGCTGGATCGGCTCGCCCTGCTGCTGGGCGATCTCACCGAGTCGCTCGGCGGCTCCCTCGGCGACCTGCACGCCGTGGGGCTGGCTCTCCCGGCACCGATCGATCCGCGCACGCACACGGTCTCAACGCCCGGACTCCTGCCCGGGTGGGAGGACATCGACATCGCGCAGGCGCTCACCGGACGCATCGCCCGCCCGGTCTTCGTCGACAGCGAAGCGAACCTGGGCGGCCTCGCGGAGGCGCGCGAGGGATCGGCGCGCGACGTCTCCTCGGCGGTCTACATCCGCGTCGGCCACACCGTGTCGGGCGGCATCGTCGCGGGCGGCGATCTCTTCCACGGCGCGAGCGGCAAAGCGGGGCAGATCGGTCACATCACGATCGACGAGAACGGGCCGGTGTGCCGTTGCAGCAACCGCGGGTGTCTCGAGACCTACGTGGGCGGACCGGCGCTCCTGTCGGCCTTCCCCCCTGCGGAGGGCATGCACCGATTGAGCGATCTGCTCCTCGCTGCGGATGACGGCGACGCCGCGGCGCAACGCGTCATCGCCGATGCGGGGCGCCACCTCGGTGTCGCCGCCGCGAGCGTGTGCAACCTGTTCGATCCGGAGCGCATCGTGATCGGGGGCGAACTCGCCGCAGCGGGCGAGATCCTCATGGCGCCGATGCGCCACGCCCTCGAGCGCTCCGCCCTCACCTCACCCGCGGGCCTGCCCGACATCATCGGCGCGTCGTTCGGCGATTGGGCCGAGACGCGCGGGGCGATCGCGCTCGCCCTCGAGCACGTCGATGTCGGCGCGGACGCCGTCGCCGCATCCGCATGAGAGCATGTCGAGGATGTCGATGACGAATCCCCGCGGAACCCGCTCGCACGAGCGCATCCTCACCATGCGCGGCATCGGCAAGCGGTTTCGGGCGGTCAAGGCGCTCACCGACGTCGACTTCTGGGTCGACGCGGGCGAGGTCGTGGCGCTGGTGGGCGACAACGGCGCGGGCAAGTCGACACTCGTCAAGGTGCTCTCCGGCGTCTACGCACCGGACGCCGGGTCGGTCGAATTCGACGGTGCCGCCGTCGACATCACCAGCCCCGTCGTCGCGCACGACCTCGGCATCGCGACGGTGTTCCAGGACCTCGCGCTGTGCGACAACCTCGATGTGGTCGCGAACCTCTGGCTCGGCCGCGAGATCGTCGACGGCTCCGCGTTGAACGAGGTCGAGATGGAGCAGCGCACGTGGGCGCTCATGCGCGAACTGTCCGCGAGGCTCCCCTCCGTGCGCGAGCCGGTCGCGATGCTCTCGGGCGGTCAACGTCAGACCGTCGCGATCGCCCGCTCTCTCATCGGCGACCCGCGTGTGGTGATCCTCGACGAGCCCACCGCTGCGCTCGGCGTCGCGCAGACGGCGGAGGTCCTCAACCTCATCGTGCGGCTGCGGGAGCGCGGCCACGGCGTCGTGCTCATCAGCCACAACATGGCCGACGTGATGGCCGTCGCCGATCGCGTCTTCGTGCTGCGACTCGGGCGGAACAACGGCGTCTTCGACGTCGCCGACATCACCAGCGAGACCCTCATCTCCGCGATCACGGGGGCGCGGAGCGGTCCGGCGACGACCCCACCGGAGCCGGCCGAGAATGTCGTCCCGCTGCGCGCCGGAAGCGAACGCGAACGCCGCCGAGGCCTCTGATCGTCAGAGCCGACAAGGTGGCTGCACGCCGGCCGGCATCGCGTTGCGAAAGCGTTATGTTCACGTCTTGACGCCAAGGGGTCCGATTCTTCATCATCAATTTATGTCTTGAACTCAAGCAGAGTTCGGACGTCGCAGGTTCAACGAAGAAAGGCGAATGATGAAGAAGTCTGCTCTGCTGTCCGCGGTCGCACTCGGGGGTGCCGCCGCGGTCCTGCTCGCCGGATGTTCCAGCTCCGGCGGCGACACGGGCGGAGGCGAAGACACCGGGGGCACAGACGCGGCCGGCACGCGCGCCTGCGTCATCCTCCCCGACGCGGCGTCGTCGCCGCGCTGGGAGAGCTTCGACCGCACGTACCTCCAGGAAGGTCTGACGGCCGCCGGTTTCGACGTCGACATCCAGAACGCCCAGGGCGACACCGCCAAGTACGCCACGATCGCCGACCAGCAGCTCACCCAGGGTTGCGGCGTCATGCTCCTGGTCGACTACAACGGCGCGGGCGCCGCGGTGACCGCCCAGGCGCAGGCCGAGGGCATCCCGGTCATCGCGTACGACCGCCCGATCGAAGGAGCCGACTACTACGTCTCCTTCGACAACGTCGAGGTCGGCCGTCTCGAGGGCCAGGCCGTCCTGGACGGGCTCGAAGCGGCGGGCACGGACCCCGCCGAGGCGGTCGTGGTCTACATGGGCGGCGACCCCGCCGACGGCAACGCGGCGATGTTCCGCTCCGGCGCCGTCGAGGTGATGGAGGGCGCGGGCATCACGGCGGCCGCCGAGCCTCCCGGGGTCTGGGACGGCGAGAAGTCGGCCACCAACTTCGAGCAGGCGCTGACCTCGCTCGGCGGTGAAGTGGACGGCGTCTGGGCGGCCAACGACACCAACGCCGCCGGTGTCATCACCATCCTCCAGAAGAACAACCTCGAGGGTGTCGCGGTCTCCGGCCAGGACGCGAACGTCGCGGGCCTGCAGAACATCCTTCTCGGATGGCAGACCGCAACGGTCTACAAGCCGGTGAAGATCGAGGCCGATGCGGCGGTCGAGGTGGCGGTGGCCCTGCTCAACGGCGAGGCCCCCGAAGCCGATCAGCAGCTCGACGACGGCACTCCCTACATCGCCGTGACCCCGCAGCTGGTCGGTCCCGAGCAGGTCAAGGATGTCGTCGCCGCGGGCGACGCGTCCGCAGAAGAGATCTGCACGGGAGACGTCGCGGAGAAGTGCGAGGAGTACGGCGTCGAGTGATCGATGCCCCGGGGGTCCCTCGCCTGCGGGCGAGGGACCCCGGCTCTCCGCGGCGCATCCGCGCCGCCTGACAGCGTGGTCGAGCGAAAGGAGTGGGCGTGGACGTGCCCATCATCGAACTGCGGGACGTGAAGAAGAGCTTCGGTCCCGTGAGCGTCCTCAAGGGCGTGAATCTGAAGGCGTATCCGGGCAAAGTGACCGCCCTCGTCGGCGACAACGGAGCCGGCAAGTCGACGCTCATCAAGGGGCTCGCCGGCGTGCAGCCCTACGACGGCGGCGACATCCTCTTCGACGGCTCCACCGTGGAGCTGAACAACCCGCGTGAAGCGTCGCGGTTGGGCGTCGAAGTCGTCTATCAGGACCTGGCCCTGTGCGACAACCTCGACATCGTGCAGAACATGTTCCTCGGACGCGAGGAGACCTCGGTCGGCACCTTCGACGAGGGACGCATGGAGCGGGAGGCGTCGGACACCCTCCGCTCCCTCTCGGTGCGAACGGTGAAGTCGGTGCGCCAGCGCGTCTCGAGCCTGTCCGGCGGGCAGCGTCAGACCGTCGCGATCGCCCGCGCGGTGCTGAAGAACGCTCGCGTGGTGATCCTCGACGAGCCGACAGCGGCGCTCGGCGTCGCGCAGACCGCGCAGGTGCTCAGCCTCGTGACCCGGCTCGCGGAGCAGGGGGTCGCCGTCATCATCATCAGCCACAACCTCGCCGACGTCTTCAAGGTCGCGGACTACATCGCCGTGCTGTATCTCGGTACGCTCGTCGCCGAGCTGCCGACGGCGGACACGACGTACGACGACGTGATCGGCTACATCACCGGCAGCAAGACCTACGGCGGCGACGCCGCGGTCGTCGAGGCAGGAGACGCGGAATGACCACTCCCGGAAGCAACGTCCCGGCCGACACCAGCACGGTGTCGGACCTCATCGGAAGCGGGCAGGAAGGCACCGTCCGCGACCAGGTGATGGCGTGGTGGCAGCGCGTGCGCGCCGGCGACATGGGCGCCCTGCCCGCCATCGGCGGTCTCGTGGTGCTCGCGCTGCTGTTCACCTTCCTGAGTCCGTTCTTCCTCACCGAGCGCAATTTCGCCAACCTCATCACGCAGGCGGCGACGCTCGTGATGCTCGCGATGGCGTTGGTCTTCGTGCTGCTCCTCGGCGAGATCGACCTGTCCGCCGGTGTCACCAGCGGCATGACGATGGCGCTGTTCATCGTTCTCGTGAACGTCCACGGCGTCAATTGGGTGCTCGCGCTCCTCATCGCGTTCGCGGCGGGCATCGCGACCGGAACCTTCATCGGATTCTTCGTCGCGAGAGTCGGGATCCCCTCCTTCGTCGTGACATTGGGTCTGTTCCTCGGCTACCAGGGGGTGACCCTGTTCATCATCGGATCCGGCGGTCTGTACCGCGTGCAGATTCCGGAGATCACCGCCATCCAGAACGGCAACCTGCCGGTCTGGGCGGGCTGGGTGATGCTCGTGGTGATCCTCGCGATCGCGGCCGGAACCTCGTTCTGGGACCGCACCCGGCGCACGAAGGCCGGGGTGCCCAACCGCACCATCGCGCTCGTGTGGATCAAGCTCGGCGTCATCGCCGTCGTCGGCGGCGGCGTGGTCTGGGTGCTGAACCAGAACCGCGGCCAGTCGGTGGGCGTGGTCGAGGGCGTGCCGATCGTCGTGCCGATCGTGCTGGCGATCCTGTGGATCGGCACCTTCCTGCTCGATCGCACCAAGTTCGGGCGGTACATCTACGCCATCGGCGGCAACGCCGAGGCCGCCCGTCGCGCGGGCGTGAAGGTCGTCGTGATCAAGTGGAGCGCGTTCATCGTGTGTTCGACGCTCGCCGTCGTCTCGGGTCTGTTCAGCATCTCGAAGGTCGGGTCGGTGGATGCCGCCGCGGGCCGCGAGATCGTGCTCAGCGGCGTCGCGGCAGCGGTCGTCGGCGGCGTCAGCCTGTTCGGCGGCAAGGGGCGTCTCACCCACGCCGCGATCGGCGCGCTCGTGATCGCCGTGATCGCGAACGGGCTGGGGCTGCTGCGGATGCCGGCGGGGCTGAACCTCATCGTCACCGGCGCGGTGCTCATCCTCGCCGCGACCGTGGACGCGCTGTCGAGACTGCGCTCGGGCGGCACCGTGCGCACCTGACTCCGGATGCGGTTCCCTGACGGCGCCGGCGGCATCGCCCCGGCGCCGTCAGGCGTTCACCCGCGCAGGAGTGCGCGGACCGTGGCGATCGTGTCGGTGTCGGCGGGCGACTTGTCGGGGCGGTATCCGCGCACGCGGGCGAAACGCAGCGCCACTCCCCCGGGGTAGCGCTGCGAGCGTTGCACGCCGTCGATCGCGATCTCGACGACCGTCTCCGGACGAACCGCGATGCCACCGGGCACCTCCCCGGTCGCAAGCTCCGGGAAGTGCGTCGTCTGCCACCGCAGCAGTTCGTCGGTCATCCCTTTGAAGGTCTTGCCGACCATGACGAACCCGCCCGGCTCACCGAACTCCCCGTCATCGTCGCGCGCACCCAGGTGCAGGTTCGACAGCATGCCGGCGCGGCGGCCCGATCCCCATTCGATCCCGAGCACAGCGAGGTCGAGGGTGATGACGGGCTTGACCTTGATCCAGCCCGAGCCCCGCCGCCCGGCGGAGTACAGACTGCCGGCCGCCTTCACGACGACGCCTTCGTGCCCCGCGGCGAGCGCCTTCTCGGAGAACCGGACGGCGATATCGTCGTCGTCGGTGACCAGGCCGGGGACGCACCAGGGCCCGGCCACGCGGGCGAGGGTGTCTCGCCGCGTCGTGAGCGGCTCGTCGAGCAGATCGCGTCCGTCGACACGCAGCACGTCGAAGAACCACGGCCGGAGGGCGATCTGCGCCGCGGCCTCGGACCCGAACCGCGCCATCGTGTCCTGAAACGGCCGCGGCCCACCGTCCTCGTCCAGCGCGAGCGTCTCTCCGTCGAGGATCGCGTCGTCCACCGGCATCGCACGGACCGCCTCGACGATCTCCGGCACGCGGTGCGTGATGTCCGCGAGACCGCGCGTGTAGACCCGCACATCCTCACCGCGACGGTGCACCTGGATGCGCGCGCCGTCGAGCTTGTACTCGACCACCGCGGGGCCGGTCGCTGCCAGCGCCTCCGGCACCGTCTGCGCGCTGCCCGCCAGCATCGGCAGCACCGGCCGCCCCACCTCGAGGGCGACTGCGTCGAGGTCGGACGCGGTTCCGGAGAGGGCGATCACGGCCGTTTCACCGAGGTCGCCCGTGAGCATCGCGGCACGCCGCACCGCCGCGAGCGACCGATCGGCAGCCGCGGCGATCGCGTCGACGACGACTCCCTGCAGGGCGCCGGTGCGCAGCTCGCCGAGGATCACCCGCACGAGGAAGTCCCACTCGACGGCGGTGGCCGAGGCGGCGAGAGCGTCGAGCTCTGCCGCGCGTCGCGCGCCGACGCCGTCTCCGGCGAGGCCCGCGAGCCGTTCGAAGGCCGCATCGACGTCGCCGACGGTGAGCGTGGCGATCTCGGCGTGTGCCGCGGCGCGAGAGCGGATCGATCGCCATCCGACCCCGAGGCGTCCCTGTCGCGGAGCCGCGATCAGCATGCCGACGACGGCGCGAAGATCGTCGACCGCGGCCCGGCGCAGGAGATCGGCCACGACGGCGATCTTGGCGGAGCGCGAGCGGGTCGCCGTCAGGGCGTCGGCGGTCGCGACGACATCGGCGAGCAGCAGCACCGCGACCTCACCGCCGCCCGGTCGACCAGAGTGCCCATGCCACCAGGAGCGGCTGCAGGAACAGTCTTGCGAACCGCGCCCGATCGGTGCGGAGCATCGGTGCCGATCGCCCGGTGCGCCACTGATGCACATTGCCGGGCAGAACGGCCCCGAAGAACGTCGCGATCGCTGCGCCGACGCGGGGGCGGTCTGCCGGGAACGCGATAAGCGCCGCACCCAGCATGATCTCCGCCGCGCCCGAGGCGACGACGATCATGTCCTTGTCGGTGTGCAGGAGCTTGGTCGCCCAGTCGGGGACCACGATGCGGTAGCCGCGCCGCCCCCACGTGAGGTGGGACAGCCCGGCGGCGACGAGAAGCGCCGCCAGGAGGTGACGGGCAACGGATCGCAGGGATTCGATCGGACCGCGGCTCATGACACGAGCATGCCTCATCCGCTCCCTCTCGGGGCCGGATGAGGCATGCTCGTGTCGGATCAGGCGGCCAGCGGCGTGCGCGCCCGGTGGGCCGTGATTCCGATGCCGTCTTCGACGAGGTCGACCGACACCGCGCCGCCGTCGTCGAGGTCTCCCGAGACGAAGAGCTCGGCGATGCGGTCATCGATCTCGCGCTGGATCCGCCGGCGCAGCGGTCGCGCACCGTACTCCGGCTCGTAGCCGAGCTCGGCGAGCCGCGCCACCGCGGCATCGGTGATCTGGAACGCGACGGAGCGCGCGCCGAGCCGCCGCTCGGTGGCATCCAGCAGGACGCGTACGATCTGCTGGAGCTGCGCGGACTCGAGCTTGCGGAACAGGACGATCTCGTCGATCCGGTTGAGGAATTCCGGTCGCATCGCCTCGCGGAGCTTGCCCATCACCCGATCGCGCAGGTCCTTCTCCGAACCGAACCCGGTCGCTCCCCCGCCGTCGGCGAGGAATCCGATCGCGCCGCCCCGCGACGCGAGGAACTCCGAGCCCAGGTTCGAGGTCATCACGACGACGGTGTTGCGGAAGTCGACCGTGCGCCCCTGACCGTCGGTCAGGCGCCCGTCGTCGAGAACCTGCAGCAGCACATTGAACGCGTCGGGGTGCGCCTTCTCGATCTCGTCGAACAGCACGACCGAGTAGGGGTTGCGCCGCACGCGTTCGGTGAGCAGCCCGGCCTCGTCGAAGCCGACGTAGCCGGGAGGGGCCCCGACCAGACGTGACACGGTGTGACGCTCGCCGAACTCGCTCATGTCGAAGCGCACGACCGCCTGGTCGTCATCGAAGAGCGACTCCGCGAGCGCCTTCGCCAGCTCGGTCTTGCCGACGCCGGTCGGGCCGAGGAACAGGAACGACCCGACGGGTCGACGCTCGTCGCCCATGCCGGTGCGGTTGCGTCGCACCGCGCGGGCAACGGCGGCGACGGCGTCATCCTGTCCGATGACGCGCTCGTGCAGCTCGCTCTCGAGCGCGCCGAGGCGCTCGCGCTCCGTCTCGGTCAAGCGACTCACGGGGATGCCGGTCGCACGACTGATGACCGCAGCGATCTGCGGCTCGTCGACCACCGTCGACACGTCGTGGCCCTCACGGGTCGCCCGCTCGATCTCAGCCTGCACCTCGGCGAGGCGGTCGCGCAGCACCGACGCCTCCTCGTACTGCTCGGCGGACACGGCGGCGTTCTTCTCCGCCTCGAGTGCGGCAGCCTCGGTCACGAGGTCGGAGACGTCGACCTTCGCGCCGAGGCGGAGGCGCAGGCGCGCACCCGCCTGATCGATGAGGTCGATGGCCTTGTCGGGCAGCACGCGATCGCCGAGATAGCGGTCGCTGAGCTCCACCGCGGCGCGCAGCGCATCGGGCGTGTAGGTGATTCCGTGGTGCTCCTCGTACGCGGGCGCGAGTCCCTCGAGGATGCGGATCGCGTCTTCGGGCGACGGCTCACCCACCCGCACGGGCTGGAATCGCCGTTCCAACGCCGGGTCCTTCTCGATCGCGCGGTACTCCTTGAGCGTGGTCGCTCCGATCAGGTGCAGGTCGCCGCGCGCGAGG
>NZ_DEPK01000171.1:0-4972 GCF_002358725.1 Microbacterium sp. UBA3394 | reverse complement strand
CCGCGGTAGCGGGTGCCGGCGAGCATCGCGGGCAGATCGAGGACGATCACCCGCTTGTCCGTCAGCTGCGCCGGAACGCTGCCGGCGGCCACCGCCAGGGCGAGTCCCTCGACGATCGCCGTCTTGCCGACGCCGGCCTCTCCGACCAGCACGGGGTTGTTCTTGGTGCGNNAGGTGCAGGTCGCCGCGCGCGAGGCGGGGCTTCAGGATGTTCCCCGCATCCATGCCGCCGTCGCCGCCGCCTCCGGCGCCGACGACCGTGTGCACTTCGTCGATGAAGACGACGATCTCGTCGCGGTGCGCGGAGATCTCATCCATCGTCTGCGTGAGGCGCTCCTCGAAGTCTCCGCGGTAGCGGGTGCCGGCGAGCATCGCGGGCAGATCGAGGACGATCACCCGCTTGTCCGCCAGTTGCGCCGGAACGCTGCCGGCGGCCACCGCCAGGGCGAGTCCCTCGACGATCGCCGTCTTGCCGACGCCGGCTTCTCCGACGAGCACGGGGTTGTTCTTCGTGCGACGACTGAGGATCTCGACCGTCTGCTCGATCTCGTCGGCACGGCCGATGACCGGGTCGAGCGCGCCTTCGCGTGCCCGCGCGGTGAGGTCCGTGCCGAAACGGTCGAGCATCGGCGTCGACGACGATCCCATTCCGTCTTCCGGCGCCTCGGCGTCGCCCGACACGGTCTCACGAACTTCCTGGGTCAGAGACTCCGCGGTCACGCCGGCGCGCGCGAGGATCTGCCCCGCGGGAGTGTCCTGCGCGAGCACGAGGGCGAAGAACAGGTGCTCGGGGTCGACATAGGTCGATCCGGACGAGCGCGCCACCTGGTAGGCGTGGAAGAGCGCTCGTTGCACCGACGGGGTGATCACCGCGCCATCGACATGCGCTCGGTGCGAGGCCGCCGGCAGCCGGTCCTCCGCGGCGCGGACGATCGCCGCCGCGTCGGCGCCGACGCGCTCGACCGCGTCTTTCGCCGGCGAACGGTCGACGAGCACACGCAGAACGTGCAACGCGTCGAGTTCCTGCTGGCCCCGTTCGAGCGCGTATCGACCTGCGGCCTGCAGGATCTGCTGCGTCGCCGCACCGAGGAATCGACTGAGGTCGATCGATCGCTCGGCGCGGGCGCGCTCGCCCGCGAGATAGCGTGCGAGGAACTCGTCGAAGGCGCTGTGGCCTTCGTCGGGGGTGAAGTCTTCGGGCATTCCCGCTCCTTGCATCAAAGATGAGTCAAGCGACCTCAACTTTAAGAGTTGAGCGATCACTTATCAAGTTCAACGCAGGAGGAGGCTGACTATTCCGAGGCGCCGAGATCCGCCTCACTTCCCTCCGGGCGGGCCGACGACCAGGAGAACGGCGAAGACGACGGCAACCGCCGCCACGAGGAACAGCGCGAGCACCCATGGCCGCCGCAGGAACCACCGCATCAGCGGGTCGTACCAACGGTCCGCCTCGGGGCCGGGCGCGATTCGCCAGGGGCCGTCGAGACGCCCGGCACGGTGCAGCCAGATCTCCGTCGGGATGGTCGCATAGGGGATGACGGCACTCACGACGGCCACGATCGTCGGCCACATCCGCCATCGCTGGTTCATCGCCACCAGCACGGCCGTGGCGCCGTAGGAGAGGAACACGAATCCGTGGATGCCGCCGCCGATCGTCACCGCGATCGGGAGGTCGAGCGTCGCACGCAGGATCAGTCCTGCGATGAGGAGCGTCCAGGACACCGCTTCGGCGAAGGCGAGGACACGGAACAGGGAAAGAGGTGTGCGGAACACGAGTACTCCAGATCGGTCGTCTCCACCCTAAGCGGGCGGGTGACGCGCCACGGTCTAGCGTGGAAGCGTGCACCCTGAGCTCGATCGCCTGCGGCGGCGCCCCGACCTCGAGGCCCCGGGACTGGTCGCGGTCGACGCCGCCGACCGGCTCATCCTCGACCACTCCGCGGCGGCGCGCGAGAACGCCGAATCCGGCGCCGTGTGCGTGATCGGCGACGCTTACGGCGCGCTCACCCTCGGCGCCGCACTCGCCGGCGCCACCGGCATCCGCGTCCACCAGGATGCGCTCACCGGGGAGCGGGCGCTCGCCGCCAACGCCGACGACCTCGCCCCCTCGCACGCCTATCGGTCTCTCGCCCTGACGGCCGAGCTCGTGCGGGGAGCCCGCGTGGTGCTGCTCCGCCTGCCGCGCTCGCTCGACCAGCTCGACGACATCGCCGGGATCATCGCCGCCCACGCCGCTCCCGACGTCACGGTGTTCGCCGGCGGACGCCTCAAGCACATGAGCGTCGCCATGAACGACGTGCTCGCCCGCCGATTCGGCCGCGTGGACGTCACCCACGCGAGACAGAAGTCCCGGGTGCTCGTCGCGCGAGGCCCACACGACGGCGCGGATCCGACACCGCGGCAGGAAACGCACGAGGGCATCACCGCGTGCGCGTTCGGCGGGGCGTTCGCCGGCACGTCGATCGACATCGGCACCCGGCTGCTGCTGGCGCACCTGCCCGCCCCGACGGATCGGCCGGTCATCGACATGGCGTGCGGCACCGGGGTCGTGGCCGCCTCCTGGGCGACCCGGCATCCGCATGCCCGGGTGATCGCGGCCGATCAGTCGGCCATCGCCGTGGCCTCCGCGAAGGCCACGGTCGCCGCCAACGGCGTCGCCGGTCGAGTCGAGGTCGTGCGAGATGACATGCTCGGTGCGCAGCCCGACCGATCGGCATCTCTCATCGCCCTCAATCCGCCGTTCCACTCGGGCGCAGCCGTCACCGACAGGATCGCGCCGCTCATGTTCGCCGACGCCGCGCGCGTGCTCGCGCCGGGCGGAGAACTGTGGACCGTGTGGAACTCTTCGCTCGGGTACCGCGCTGCGCTGGAGCGCATCGTCGGCCCGACTCGCCAGATCGCCCGCAACGCCAAGTTCACCCTGACCGCGTCGACCCGGCGATGATGCTCACGCGCGGCCGTCGCGCGTGCACCACCACGCCCAGCAGACCAGCACCGGCTGGAAGAACAGTCGAGCCAGACGCTTCGCATCGGTGTCGAGGCCGAACCCGTCTCGTCCACGCGTGAACTGCTCGACGTTTCCCGGGAAGATCGCGATGAAGAACGCGGCCAGGAGCGCGCCCACGCGCCGGCGCGAGGCGGGCAGCGCCACCAGTGCCGTGCCG
This sequence comes from Microbacterium sp. UBA3394, assembly GCF_002358725.1. Classification (NCBI taxonomy): domain Bacteria; kingdom Bacillati; phylum Actinomycetota; class Actinomycetes; order Micrococcales; family Microbacteriaceae; genus Microbacterium; species Microbacterium sp. UBA3394. Next base: position 1,808 of record NZ_DEPK01000171.1, on the reverse strand, counting down.
AACATCACCTCCACCACGCCGGATGCGACGACGACGGCGTCCCGGTCGAGGCCGGTCTTCTCGACCGCGAAGTCCGGAACCTGAGCCTGGAACTCCTTGCGTGCCCAGAACAGGTGACTGATGCCCGCGAACACCATCGCGGCGGCCAGGAGCCATCGGGAGAAGGTCTTCATGCCTCTGACTCAATCACGTCGGCGGCAGCTGCCGGAAGCCCTTGCCGGACCGAGGCCTTGTGTGCGCACCGAAGCGATGCTTTGCTGGCGGCGTCCACCGACGGAAAAGGGCGAAATCCCATGACCACCGATGCACCGACGCCGCCCCGGGATCTGCTGTCGTCCCCCTTCGCGGGAGGATTCGCCACCGATCCGGGATTCGACTTCGATGTTCGCCTCGCGATCGGACACAGCGTGCACGGCGGGGGCGACCCGGGCGAGATTCTCGCTGCTGCGGGCCCGGTGGGAGCGGGCGACACCGCCGGATGGTTCTCCGCATGGCGCGACCTCGGCGAACGGGTGCTCGACGAGGCGGATGACGCCGCTGCGACCGGCCATCACGCCACCGCGGCGGCGCGCCACCTGCGCGCCGCGAACTACCTGGGCTTTGCCGTGTCCGCGGCGGCCGCGCTACCCGACGGCGACACGTTGCTGACCACGTTCCGCACCCATCGTCGCGCGTGGGACGCGTTCGTCGATGGGTGCGGGCATCCTGTCGCACGCATCACCGTTCCTCATGGCGGGCAACCTCTGCCGGGAGCACTGTTCTTGCCCGTGGGCGCCGGTCCACACCGCACACTGGTGCTGAACAACGGCAGCGATGAGGCGATCAGCCGGCTGTGGACCGATCTCGGCCGACCGGCGCTCGCGCGCGGCTGGGCCGTGTTCGTCTTCGACGGCCCCGGGCAGCAGTCACAGCTCTTCGAACACGGTGTCCCGTTCCGCCCGGACTGGGAGGCGGTACTTGCTCCGGTCGTGGACGCCCTCGTCGCACGCGATGACGTCGATGAGGCACGTCTCGCGGTGTGGGGAGTGAGCCAAGCGGGGTACTGGGTGCCGCGTGCGCTCACGGTGGAGCAGCGGTTCGCCGCGGCCGTCGTCGACCCCGGCGTCGTCGACGTCTCGACCAGCTGGTTCGCTCACCTGCCCCGGGAACTCGTCGATCTGCTCGACGGCGGCGACCCGGACGCGTTCGACGAGTACCTGCGCCAGGGACTCACTCCCGACTCCCCCGAGGCGGCGATGATGCGGTTCCGGGCGCGGCCGTACGGCGTCGGCGAGAGCTTCGGGGCGGCGTTCCGCGCCGTGCGCGCCTACCGCCTGTCGCAGGAGCAGGCCGCCGACATCCGCACGCCGCTGCTGATCACCGACCCCGACGGCGAGCAGTTCTGGCCGGGCCAGTCGGCTGCCCTCGCGGCGATGACGCCAGAGGTGTCCGCGCTGGAACGCTTCACGGCCGCGGAGGGCGGCGCGATGCACTGCGAGCCGCTCGCGCGTCTGCGCGTGGCCGAGACGGTCCTCGACTGGCTGGACGACACCGTCGGGTGACGACGCGAAGGGACTCGGCCGTCTCCGGTCGCGAGCCCCTCCGTGGGTGGAGACTTCTTCTTAGAAGTCCCAGTTCTAGTTGAGGAGCGCGGAATCATGCGGCTTCTGAAGCCAACTTGCGACCCCGTGCCCTCTGCGTGCCCCTCCCGCGTAGGAAGCCAAATCAGCCACTCCGACGGGACATCGGCACACACCCAAGTCTACTGGCCGAGTCGTGAGCGCAGAAGTTCTAGTACGTTGCAAACTGAAGCGCCCCGGGTGTGATGG
>NZ_DEPK01000182.1:0-3028 GCF_002358725.1 Microbacterium sp. UBA3394 | reverse complement strand
CGCGAGCACGAGCGCCAGGACGATCCCGCCGCCGAGCACGGTGAGGGTCAGCGGGATGCCGGGAGATTCGCCCGCTTGCGAGATTCCGCCGTAGATTTCGGACAGGCCCGCTCCGGGCACCGCCGCCAGCGGGTTCAGTACCAAGATCTGCAACGCCGCGAGAACGGCGTAGAGGATGATCGCGCCGCAGCCGGTCACCACCACCATCCACACGGGCGCCGGCTGCTTCGGGAGAACCGATATACCCGAACCTTGCCGCTTGGCAGACCTCACTCCTCCGCGCCCCGCACCGCGTACTCGGTGGTCACCCATCCGGAGCCGACATGGCTGGCGACCTGGGTCATGACGGTCTGTTCGAGATCGGATGGGGTGGGCCCGCGTCCGCTCCCGATCAGGCTGGGGATGTGACGAAGGCGCAGCACGTCAACCAGACCGGCCCGGAAGAGCGCATCCGTGAGTTGCAGGCTTCCCCACACGAGCAGATCGCCATCGGTCTCGTTGCGGAGTCGCACCAGCGTCTCGAGCGGATCTCCGGGTTCGATGATTCCCGGCGCATGGTCACCCCACGGGGCTGCTCCGAGCGAACTGCTGACGATGTGCTTGGGGAGAGTGTTGATCGGCCCCGCGACGGGCTCGTCGCGGGGATCGACGTTCGGCCAGTACTCGACGAACATTTCATACGTCTTCCGTCCGAGCACGATCGCACCGACGTGCTCCAGCATCTCGAGCTGGTCTGAGTCGGTGCTGTCGATCGGCGCCGCGTCCATGAAACTCATCCCACCGTCGGAGTCCTGCACGAAACCGTCGGCGGTGATGATCTGCTCCACGATGATGCGACCCATGCGTCGACGATAGGCGCGCCACCCCTGGCGCGCCAGGGATAGCCGAGGTCCCGGCGCCGCGTCGCCCTACGGGTTGATCTGAAGCACGTCCCCGGGCTGGATCGTCTTACCGGGCGGGAAGCGATGATTCGCGACGAGGAGCGTGATGTAGTCGACACAGAAGCGCTCGCCGAGGGCCTGCGGGGCGTCACCGGCCGCGACGGTATACGTCTCGACTCCACCGTCCTCACCATAGGTCACAGTGCCTGCTGCGAACTCGGTCGCGCCCATATCCGGGCGTGGCGACGGTCTCGCCGCCCCGGCGTAGCCGCCGACGGGCGCGAAGTCATCGCAGCCGATCTCCCAGGCGGCGGCCTGAAGCGGGTCGCGCGGCTCCGGCGTCTCATCGACGACCGGCTTGGTGGTGGGCACGCTGGGCGCCGTGCCCGCCTCAGCGACGAACGGTGCAGTGGTATCCATCGCCGCGGTGACGGCCGGCGCGCCGAGCGCGACCAGTCCGCCCACGACGAGGGCGCATATCGCCCATGTGGCGACCTCGGTGGCGCGAGTCATGAGACCCAGCCTTGCACCCCTCCTGAACCAGAATCCAGCCTGCCGACCGCCCGCGCCGGATCAGCCGCGCTCGACGGGCAGCCAGAGCTCGCACGTGGCCGTGCTGAAGTCGGGCGCCCTGTCGAGCACCGAAACGATCGAGGGGCCCGGCCGCAGTCGCCACGGGTTCGACGGGAACCAGTCGGTCGCCGTCGCCGCCCAGGTGCGCTGCAGCTCGGCCGGGTAGGCGCCCTCGGAGCGGAACGCCGCCCACGTGCCGGCGGCAACCTCGATCACGTCGAGATCGCTGGGCACGGCGACGTCGTCGCTCACCGCGACGCCGTGCAGATACGTCAGCTCGCTGCCCTCGGCGTAGTCCGCATCGACGTCGGCACTCACCTGCAGCAGGCCTGCCGGCTCCGTGTCGCCGAGCTCCTTCAGCCGCGCGTGCGCGGTCTCAGGTAGCCCGGCGATATGGGCCTGGATGTGCGGATTGACGCCCTCGTGAATGAGCGGCACGCGCACGGCGTGTCCGACGAGCCGGAAAGCGGGGCGATCGATGAGACGCGTGTCCATGGGGGTGTTCCCTTCGACGGTCAGGCGAAACCTGAGTTTCGGTTGCGTGCGAAGAGGAGCCGCGTGCCGGCGCACATCCGACGGTGAGACACGGTGGACCGAGCGGAACGCCCGGTTGAACGCCTCCGTCGAGCCGTAGCCCCAACGGACTGCCACCTCGAGCAGGTCGTCCGATCCGCGCAGGTCGGCCGCCGCGAGCGTCATGCGACGGCGTCGCACGTACTCCGACAGCGGCATGCCCGCCAACGACGAGAACATGCGACGCAGGTGATACTCCGTCGTTCCCCACGTGCGCGCGAGGCCGGCGACGTCGATCTCATCCGAGATGTTCGTTTCGATGTGCTCGACCAGACGGTTCAGTGATCCGATCACGGGTTCCTCCTTCGCTCCACAGCCTTCCGCGGCCGAGCGAACCGCGCCCGACAATCGTGGCCCGATCGAGTCGTCTCGATTGTTGCCTGTCCGTGAGCAAAACGGTTCTGACGGGTCGGATGCCGCTGGCAGACTAGAGGGCATGGTCACGCTCCTGCTCGATTCGGCGCACCTCGAGGTCGCGCTGTCGGGCGCCGAGCGTGCGCTGGCATTCCGCAAAGAGAACATCCGCGTGGACCGCTCCGCCATCGCGAAGGTGCAGTTGACGGAAGACCCGTGGCACTGGCTGCGCGGCGTCGCCCACCCCGGAACGTACGTGCGCGGCGTCATCGCGATGGGAACGTGGGAGTCGACCGGCGCGAAGGACTTCGCGATCGTGCGCCGTCGCCGCGCCGGCGTCGTGATCGACCTCGACGGCCACCCGGATTTCCAGCGTCTCGTGCTCACGACCCGTCACGGCATCGAACTCGTGCAGGCTCTGCGCCTCGACGCCGAAGACGAGCCCGCCGATGTCGTGACCCTCGCCGCGACCGGAGCGATCCCGACCGCCTCGGCCGACGACGCCGCAACCTGATCCGGGGTGGATGCGCGCGATAGCGTGAGGGGGTGAGTGAAACCACACCCGCCGCCGCTGCCGCAGGCGATGCCGACGTGCTCGTGCGGGTGCATGCCGCCCTCGGTCGTCTCACGCTGAACCGGCCGCGGGC
>NZ_DEPK01000235.1:3104-16627 GCF_002358725.1 Microbacterium sp. UBA3394 | reverse complement strand
GCATGCCACTCGTCGCCCTCACCGGGGGGATCGCCTCGGGAAAGTCCACCATCGCGGCCCGCTTGGCCGAGCACGGCGCGGTCGTGGTCGACGCCGATCAGATCGTGCGTGATGTTCAGCAACCGGGCACGCCGGTGCTCAGCGCGATCGCCGACCGATTCGGCGATCAGATGCTTCGCGACGACGGCGCGCTCGATCGAGCCGCCCTCGGGGCCGCGGTCTTCGGCGACGGTGAAGCCGTGAGCGCGCTCAACGCGATCGTGCATCCCGCGGTCCGTGCAGAGTCCGAACGTCGATTCGCCCGCGCGTTCGAGGCCGATCCCGACGCCGTGGTCGTGTACGACGTGCCGCTCCTGGCCGAGACCCGTGCGCGGGATCCGTGGGAGCTCGTGATCGTCGCCCACGCGCCGGCGCAGGTGCGACGGCAGCGGCTCGTCGAGATCCGCGGGCTCAGCGTCACAGACGCCGATGCCAGGCTCGCCTCTCAGGTCTCGGACGAGGACCGACTGCGTCTCGCCGACGTCGTCATCGACACGGCGGGCGACCTCGCGCACACGCACGCGCAAGTCGACGATCTGTGGGAGAGCCTGCCCGCGATGATCGCAACGGTCCGATCCTGACGGCGGCGTCGCGTCAACCGGAGGCCGCGACGGTGTCCGCGCGTCTGCGCCGTCGGTATCTTCGGATCGCCACCCCGAGCGCCACGACACCGCCGATCAGGGCCAGGGCGGCGAGCACCGGCACGAGGATCGCCAGCACCGAGAGCACGAGGGAGGATACGTCTTCCACGGTGCTCATCACCGGCGCGGCGACGCCGCCGGTAGCCGCGTTCGCAACCGGTCGGAACGCCGCCTTCACGCCGTGCACCGCCAGCGCGATGAGCACCCCCACGAGGATCGGCACCCACGACGAATCTGAGAAGAACGCGGCGGGATCGGCGACGGAGACGGTCTCGGCGCTCGCGCCGGCGCCGAACACGACGCCGCCGGAGGCGGGGCGGACCACCGTCTGCAAGACGTCGTTCAGGGAATCGACCGCCGGCACCTTGTCGGCGATGATCTCGACGACCAGCATGGCCCCGATGATCCACAGCGCGATGTCGCTGGAGAGCCATGCCCACGAGGCGGGCAGCTCCACGGCGGGAAGGAACCGATCGGCGAGCCCGAGCACGAGCAGAGGCATCCATGCGTTCAGGCCCGCCGCGGCGGCGAGGCCCGTGCCGACCAGGAACTCGAGCATCCCCCCACTGTAGAACGCGACGGGCGTACCCTGGAGGCGACGAGGGAGGTGGGGACGTGGGAGTTCTCTCCAGGTGGCGAAGACGCCGATCGCCGTACCGGGCCGTCAGCGACGAAGAGCAGATGTCGCGCTACGTCTATCTGCTCGGTTCGCTCCCAACGAGTGTGGTCGAGAAGGCGCACGCCCAGGCCTTCAAAGACCTGCCTCGCGCGAAGCGTCGTGAACTGTTCGAGGAGCTCCGCCCGTTCCTCGCGGAGGGTGAGCAGGCGGAGAGCGACGACAACGATCTGCTGGCCAGGCTCGTTCGGCGGGCCGAGGAGCGCCGCGCACGTCGAGCCGTCGACACCGGTGGCGCGGCCCCGAGCGGCGGAGAGAGCGCGGCGCTCGATCCTCGGGACGGCGTCGACCCGCGTGCGCTGATGATGAGCGCGGGTGTGATGACGGTCGTCGCGCATCACTTCCTGCTCTCGACGGCGCTGACGACGTACTTCACCGTGGGTGCGGGAGCCCTGCTGGCCGACCAGCCCGCCTGGGTGGCGGACATCACGGGCGTTGAAGCGAGCGCAGCCGGCGGCGGCTACGACGGCGCGGGCTTCGACGGGGGAGTCGGGGGATTCGACGCCGGCGGTTTCGGCGGATTCGACGCCGGCGGCGGCTTCGGCTGAGACTCCCGCGCCGATGTCGGAGGGCGCACCTACCCTGGAAGGGTGCAGACCACACGTTCCGTGCGCCCGTTCGAAGTCGTCAGCGAGTACGCCCCCAGCGGCGACCAACCGCAGGCGATCGCCGATCTCGCCGCGCGTATCAATGCCGGGGAAACCGACGTGGTGCTTCTCGGTGCCACGGGAACGGGGAAGTCGGCCACGACAGCCTGGCTCATCGAGGCGGTCCAGCGGCCGACGCTCGTGCTCGCGCACAACAAGACGCTCGCGGCGCAGCTGGCGAACGAGTTCCGCGACCTGATGCCGCACAACGCGGTCGAGTACTTCGTGTCCTACTACGACTACTACCAGCCCGAGGCGTACGTGCCGCAGACGGACACCTTCATCGAGAAGGACTCCTCCGTCAACGCGGAGGTCGAGCGGCTCCGCCACTCCACCACCAACGCGCTGCTCTCGCGCCGCGACGTCGTCGTGGTGTCGACGGTGTCCTGCATCTACGGCCTCGGTGCGCCCGAGGAGTACCTGCGAGCCATGGTGGCCCTGCAGGTGGGCGAGCGCTATGACCGCGATGCGCTCATCCGCAAGTTCATCTCCATGCAGTACAACCGCAACGACGTCGACTTCTCGCGCGGCAACTTCCGCGTGCGCGGTGACACGATCGAGATCATCCCGGTGTACGAGGAGTACGCGATCCGGATCGAGATGTTCGGCGATGAGATCGAGGCGCTCTACATGCTCCACCCGCTCACCGGTGATGTGGTGCAGAAGATGGAGTCCGTGCCGATCTTCCCCGCGTCGCACTACGTCGCCGCCACCGAGACCGTGCAGCGGGCGATCGGCACGATCGAAGACGAGCTCGCGGAACGGCTGACGGAGCTGGAATCCCAGAACAAGCTCCTGGAGGCCCAGCGCCTGCGCATGCGCACGACCTTCGATCTGGAGATGCTGCAGCAGCTGGGCTTCTGCTCCGGAATCGAGAACTACTCACGGCACCTCGACGGGCGCTCGGCGGGAGAGCCGCCGCACACCCTGCTGGACTTCTTCCCCGACGACTTCCTCCTGGTCATCGACGAGTCGCACGTGACGGTGCCGCAGATCGGGGCGATGTACGAGGGTGACGCGTCACGCAAGCGAACTCTCGTCGATCACGGCTTCCGGCTCCCGAGTGCCATGGACAACCGTCCGCTGCGCTGGGACGAGTTCAAGGAGCGGATCGGGCAGAGCGTGTATCTGTCCGCGACGCCGGGACGATACGAGATGGGCATCGCCGACGGCATCGTCGAGCAGATCATCCGCCCCACCGGCCTCGTCGACCCGGAGATCATCGTCAAGCCCTCGAAGGGGCAGATCGACGATCTGCTCGAGGAGATCAGGGTGCGTGTGCAGCGCGACGAGCGCGTTCTGGTCACCACGTTGACGAAGAAGATGGCAGAAGAGCTCACGGACTTCCTGGGCGAGCACGGCGTGCGCGTGAGATACCTGCACTCCGACGTCGACACCCTGCGCCGCGTCGAGCTCCTCACCGAGCTGCGCGCCGGCGTCTACGATGTGCTCGTCGGCATCAACCTCCTCCGCGAGGGTCTCGATCTGCCGGAGGTCTCGCTGGTCTCGATCCTCGATGCCGACAAAGAAGGATTCCTGCGGTCGGGCACCTCGCTCATCCAGACGATCGGGCGCGCCGCGCGAAACGTCTCCGGACAGGTGCACATGTACGCGGACACCGTCACCGACTCCATGCGGAACGCGATCGACGAGACCGAGCGGCGCCGCGAGAAGCAGATCGCATACAACACCGAGCACGGCATCGATCCGCAGCCGCTGCGAAAGCGCATCGCCGACATCACCGAGGTGCTGGCGCGGGAGGCTTCCGACACCAACGACATGCTCTCGCGCAAAGACGCCGCCAAGACGAAGAGCGGCAAGGGCAAGTCTCCGACACCGCAGCTGCGCCGAGAGGGGATCGCTGCTGAGGGAGCCCAGCAACTCGAGACGACGATTCAGGACCTTTCGGATCAGATGCTCGCGGCGGCGACCGAGCTGAAGTTCGAACTGGCGGCACGCCTCCGAGACGAGGTGCAGGACCTCAAGAAGGAGCTTCGCGCCATGGAGCGCGCCGGTCACGCCTGAGGACCGACGGGCTCGCTTGCGCATCGCCGGAGGTAAAAACCGCCACGGCGAATGTTTCATGATGTTGCGCCTGGTTCGTCACGCCGACGCGGCTCTGTCACTCTTACTGCGTGACCACGACACTCGACGCCCCTGCCTCGGCCACCACGCCGTCGCGCGGAGGTGCCGTGCGCCTCGACAGCGTCGGGCGCACGTTCGGCACGCCGAACGGCGCCGTCGACGTACTGCGCGGCGTCGACCTGGAGCTGCCGGCTGGGGAGATCGTCGCGGTGATCGGGGCGTCAGGATGCGGCAAGTCCACGCTGCTTCGTCTCGTCGCCGGTCTCGACCAGCCCACTGACGGCGCGATCACCGTCGACGGCGATCGGCTGGCCGACACCGACGAACGCGCGGCGATCGCCTTCCAAGAGCCTCGTCTGCTGCCGTGGCGCACGCTGTCGCAGAACGTGGAGCTCGGGCTCCCGCGCGTGCGCGGCTCACGCCGGTCGGCCCGCGCCGCCGGTCGCGAGCGGGTGCGCGAACTCCTCGAACTGGTCGGCCTCGACCACGCGTCGAATCTTCGCCCACGCGAGGTCTCCGGTGGCATGGCCCAGCGTGCGTCCCTTGCGCGCGCTCTCGCGCGCAACCCCGACGTCCTGCTCCTGGATGAGCCGTTCGCCGCGCTGGACGCGCTGACGCGTCTGCGCATGCAAGACCTGCTGCTCGAGATCCACGCCGCGCAGCCGACGACGATTCTGCTGGTCACTCACGATGTCGAGGAAGCGCTCTACCTCGCGGACCGCGTCGTGCTGCTGTCATCGCTGCGCTCGGCGGGGCCCGATGCGCGCTCCATCGCCCAGATCCTCCCGGTCGCCGGGACCCGACCCCGCGATCGCGCAGACAGCGCGTTCACGGACCTGCGCGCCACCCTCCTCGAGGGACTCGGCGTGCACACCCACCACTACAAGACTCCTGAGGAGACCCCATGAGCACCGCCATTCGCCGAACCGTACCCGCGATCGCCCTCGCCGGTGCGATGGCGATGCTCGCCACCGGCTGCATCGCCGGCGAGAACGCCGGCAACACGACCGACAGTGCCGAGGCCACCGGTGAATGGTCCACCGATCAGCTGACGCTGGACTGGGCGACCTACAACCCGCTCAGCCTCGTGCTGCGCGACCAGGGGCTGATCGAGGATGCCCTCGGCGACGACGTCACCGTCGAGTGGGTGCAGTCGACCGGTTCGAACACGGCGAACGAGCTGCTCCGCTCCGGCTCGGCCGACATCGCGTCGACCGCCGGCTCGGCCGCACTCCTCGCCCGCGCCAACGGCTCGCCGATCAAGGTGATCGACATCTACTCGCAGCCGGAATGGTCGGCCATCGTCGTCGACGCCGACAGCGACATCACGTCGGTCGACGACCTCGCCGGCACCTCGATCGCCGCCACGAAGGGCACCGACCCGTACTTCTTCCTCCTCCAGACGCTCGACGAGGCGGGACTCTCGCTCGACGACGTCGAGGTGCAGAACCTGCAGCACGCCGACGGATGGTCTGCCCTCGCCGGCGGTTCGGTCGATGCGTGGGCAGGTCTCGACCCGATCATGGCGGGTGCCGAGGTGGACTCCGGCGCCCAGCTCATCTACCGCAACGTCGACTTCAACACGTACGGATTCCTCAACGCCACGGAGGACTTCATCGACAACCACGCCGATGTCGCGCAGGTCGTCGTCGATGCCTACGAGCAGGCCCGCATCTGGGCCCTCGAGAACCCGGAGGAGACCGCGGCCCTGCTCGCGGAAGCGTCGGGTCTGGACACCGAGGTCGCCGAGACGGTCATCCTCGAGCGTTCGAACCTCGACGTCTCGGGCGTCCCGGGCGCGGACCAGATCGCCGTTCTCGAGCGCATCTCGCCGGTCCTCGTCGACTCGGGCGATGTCCAGGGCGGACAGGAAGCGCTCGACGAGGCGCTCGCGACCATCGTCTACGACGAGTTCGCCCTCGCCGCCACGAGCGAATGACCGTCACAGCAACGACGACCGGCACACGTCGGAAGGGCGGCGCCGCTTCGGCGGCGACGCCCTTCTGGGCGCGTCGCGGCGTGCGCATCGTGGGCGGACTGGTGCTGCCGCTGCTGCTGCTCGCACTGTGGCAGTTCGTCACGACGACGGGGATCATCCCGACGTACCGCCTTCCCACACCCGTCTCGGTCGTGCAGGCGGCCGTTCAGCTTGCTGCGGACGGCACGCTGTGGGTGCACGTCGCGATCTCGATCCAGCGCGTCCTCCTCGGGTTCGCCATCGGCGCCGTGGTCGGTCTCGCCATCGCGGCGATCGTCGGCCTCTCCCGTGCCGGGGAGGTTCTGCTCGGACCCACGATCGTCGCGCTCCGTGCGGTTCCGTCATTGGCATGGGTCCCGCTGCTGATCCTCTGGATGCAGATCGGCGAAGACTCCAAGGTGACCCTGATCGCGATCGGCGCGTTCTTCCCGGTCTTCACCACGGTCGCCGCCGGACTGCATCGCGTCGACCCGCACCTGGTCGAGGCCGGACGGTCCTTCGGGCTTCGGGGGTGGCCGTTGCTGCGCACCATCCAGCTGCCGGCCGTGGTGCCCTCGATGGTCGCCGGCCTTCGTCTCGGTCTCGCGCAGGCCTGGCTGTTCCTCGTCGCGGCCGAGCTCGTGGGCGCCTCGATGGGGCTGGGCTTCCTCCTCACGGAGTCGCAGAGCACCGGGCGCGTCGACCGGATCATCCTCGCCATCGTGCTCCTGGCGCTCCTGGGCACCCTGACGAACGCGCTGCTGTCGCTGTTCGAGCGGGCCGTGCTCAAGCGCTGGCTGTGAGGGAGTGAAGATGTCCGGTTCCGTCCCGCCGGCCGCCGATGAGGCGCGTCTGATCGAACAGCGGACGTTTCCGCCGGATCCGGCCTTCGCCGCACAGGCGAACGTCGGCCCCGAAGCCTCTGCGATCGCCGCCGCCGATCCGATCGGCTTCTGGGACCGCGCCGCCCACAGACTCCAGTGGGAGCGCCCGTGGACGTCGACGCTCGAGTGGCGGCCTCCGGTGCGCGATGAGGACGGCGAGCTGTCCGTGCCGGCCGCCCGCTGGTACGACGGCGGGCGACTGAACGTGGCGGTCAACTGCGTCGACCGTCATGTGGTCGCCGGTCGTGGCGAGAAGGTGGCGCTCCACTTCGAGGGGGAGCGAGGCGACCGCGTGACGGTCACCTATCGAGACCTCCAGCGACGGGTCGCCCAGGCGGCCCACGCCCTCGAGCACCTCGGGATCGAGCCCGGTGATCGGGTGGTCGTCTACCTCCCCGTGCTCATCGAGACGGTCGTCATCGCTCTCGCCTGCGCCCGCATCGGCGCGGTGCATTCGCTGGTGTTCGGCGGTTTCTCGGCCGAAGCCGTGCGATTCCGCCTCGAAGACACCGGTGCGAAGCTCCTGGTGACCTCTGATGGGCAATGGCGACGGGGGCAGGCGGTCGAGGTCAAGTCCGCCGCCGATGCCGCCGCCGACGGACTCCCGCATCTCGAGCACGTGCTCGTGGTGCGTCGCACCGGCCAGGACGTCGACTGGACACCGGGGCGCGACCACTGGTGGCACGAGGTGGTGGAGACCGCTCCGGAGGTGCACGAGCCCGCCGCGTTCGACGCGGAGCATCCGCTGTTCATCATCTACACCTCGGGGACGACGGGGAAGCCGAAGGGTCTCGTCCACACCTCCGGCGGTTATCTGACCCACGCGAGCTGGGCGCACTGGGCCCACTTCGACGCGAAGCCCGACGACGTGCACTGGTGCACGGCCGACCTCGCGTGGGTGACGGCGCACACGTATGAGCTCTACGGACCGCTCTCCAACGGACTGACGCAGGTGATCTACGAGGGCACGCCGGACACTCCGCATCGCGAACGGCATCTGGAGATCATCGAGCGCTACGGCGTCACGGTCTACTACACCGCGCCGACACTCATCCGCACCTTCATGACGTGGTGGGGCGACACGCTGCCGGCCGGGTACGACCTGACATCGTTGCGACTGCTCGGTACCGTCGGCGAGGCGATCAATCCGGAGGCATGGATGTGGTTCCGGCGAAACCACGGCCGGGACAGCCTCGCGATCGTCGACACCTGGTGGCAGTCGGAGACGGGTGCCGCGATGATCGCGCCGCTCCCGGGCGCAACCACCCTCACCCCGGGGTCGGCCACGGTTCCGCTGCCGGGCATCGACGCCGCGGTTGTCGACGACGACGGCGAACCGGTCGCGCCGGGCCGCTCCGGCACCCTCGTCGTCCGTCGTCCCTGGCCGGGGATGGCACGCACGATCTGGCGATCCCCGGAGCGCTATCGCGACTCCTACTGGTCGCGATTCGCCGGACACGGCGAGTGGGGCGGATACTACGTGGCGGGGGACTCCGCGACGGTGGACCAGGACGGCGCGATCCGGGTGCTCGGCCGGCTCGACGATGTCGTCAACGTCTCCGGTCACCGGCTGTCGACGATCGAGATCGAGTCGGCGCTCGTCGCTCATCCCGCAGTCGGAGAGGCGGGGGTCGCCGGCGTGGCGCATCCGATCACCGGTCATGCCGTCGCCGCCTTCGTCGTACTGCGCGAACCGGTCGACATCGAGACGCTCCGCGCTCAGGTCGCGGTCGAGATCGGCCCCGTGGCCAAGCCCGCTCACGTCATCGTCGTGCCCGATCTGCCGAAGACCCGCTCGGGCAAGATCATGCGCCGACTGCTGGTGCAGATGTGGCAGGGTGACGTGTTGGGCGACATCACATCCCTGCAGAACCCCGATGCCGTCGAAGGCGTCCGCGACGCGATCGCACGCCTGAAGGGCGCCGGCCAGTCGGCGACACCCGCCGAGGACAAGGAGAACGAGTGACCGAGCATCGATTCGGCTTCCGCACGCGCGCGCTGCACGCCGGGGGCACCCCGGATGCGGCCACCGGTGCTCGCGCGGTGCCGATCTATCACACGAGCTCGTTCGTCTTCGACGACGCCGCCGACGCGGGGAACCTCTTCGCGCTTCAGAAGTACGGCAACATCTATTCCCGCATCGGCAATCCGACCGTCGCCGCGCTCGAGGAGCGCATGGCGTCCCTCGAAGGCGGGATCGGAGCGGTCGCGACCGCCAGCGGCATGAGCGCGGAGTTCATCACGTTCGCCGCGCTCGTCGGCGCAGGAGACCACGTCGTCGCGTCGGCGCAGCTCTACGGCGGAACGATCACGCAGCTCGACGTCACGCTGCGGCGGTTCGGCGTCGAGACGACATTCGTCGCCTCATCGGATCCCGCCGACTACGCCGCCGCGATCCGGCCGGAGACGAAGGTCGTCTACACCGAGGCGATCGGGAATCCCGGTGGGGAGATCGCCGACATCGCCGGACTCGCGAAGGTCGCGCACGACGCGGGTGTGCCGCTCGTCGTCGACGCGACGCTGGCGACGCCGTACCTCCTGCGCCCCATCGAGCACGGCGCCGACATCGTCATCCACTCGGTCACGAAGTTCCTCGGTGGTCACGGCACCGCTCTCGGCGGTGTCGTGGTCGAGGCCGGCACGTTCGACTGGGGCAACGGCACCTTTCCCGCGATGACCGAGCCGGTGGTCTCCTATGGGGGCATCAAGTGGTGGGACAACTTCGGCGAGTACGGCTTCCTCACCAAGCTTCGCAGCGAACAGCTGCGTGACATCGGCCCGTCGCTCAACCCGCAGGCCGCCTTCACGCTGCTGCAGGGAATCGAGACGCTGCCGCAGCGCATGGATGCGCACCTCGCCAACGCGAGAATCGTCGCGGAGTGGCTCCGGACCGACCCGCGGGTGTCCTTCGTGACCTGGGCAGGGCTCGACGATCATCCGCACGCCGAGCGTGCGCGCCGGTACCTGCCTCTCGGTCCGGGGGCGGTGTTCGCCTTCGGCGTGGCTCCGGCGGGGCGATTCGAGGACGACGCGGCTCGAGAGGCGGCCGCGCGCAAGGCGGGGGAGACCTTCATCGACTCGGTGACCCTCGCCTCGCACCTGGCGAACGTGGGTGACGCGCGCACCCTGGTGATCCATCCCGCCTCGACCACCCACCGCCAGCTCACACCCGAGCAGCTGATCGCAGCGGGGACCCCGGCTGACCTCATCCGGATCTCCGTCGGGCTCGAAGACCCCGAGGACATCGTGTGGGATCTCGACCAGGCCCTCACCGAAGCGACGGGAGCGACCCGATGACCGATGCCGCCTTCTGCGCCCTGCCCACCGCGCCGCCGGCTTCGGCTGATCGCACGTGGCAGGCTCCCGGAGCCCAGGCGCGCCACGACCTGCTGCGGCGCACGCGGTCGGTGGCGATCGTCGGCGCCTCCGACAATCCCGCCCGCGCAAGCTACTTCGTCGCGACGTACCTCACGAGCAGCTCGCCGTACGACGTCTACTTCGTGAACCCTCGGGCCACGTCGATCCTGGGGCAGCCGGCCTACGCATCGCTGTCTGACCTGCCGGTCGTCCCCGATCTCGTCGACGTCTTCCGTCGCCACGACGACCTTCCGGGCGTCGCTCGGGAGGCCGTCGAGGTCGGCGCCGCCGCGCTGTGGCTCCAGCTGGGGTCGTGGAACGAGGAGGCGGCGGCGATCGCGGAGCACGCCGGGCTCGCGGTGGTCATGGACCGGTGCATCAAGATCGAGCACGCGCGATTCCACGGCGGCCTGCATCTCGCCGGTTTCGACACCGGCGTGCTGAGCTCGAAGCGGCAGCTGCTCTCCCGCTGATCGGCTGACGGAAGCTCGTCCGGCGAGCTGCCGCGTGCGCCGCGGGCGAACGCGGTCCCGGAGCCGATGTCGGAGGTCGCGCCTACACTTGACGGGTGCCCATCGTCCCCGTTCCCCTCACCGGAAAATCCCCCGCCGTCTCGAGCGACAAGCTGAGCGTGCGCGGCGCTCGCGTGCACAACCTGAAGGACGTCGACCTCGACATCCCGCGTGATTCTCTCGTCGTCTTCACGGGCCTGTCGGGGTCGGGCAAGTCGAGTCTCGCCTTCGACACGATCTTCGCGGAAGGACAGCGTCGCTACGTCGAGTCGCTGAGTGCCTACGCACGTCAGTTCCTCGGTCAGGTGGACAGACCCGACGTCGACTTCATCGAGGGTCTGAGCCCGGCGGTGTCGATCGACCAGAAGTCGACGAACCGCAACCCGCGCTCGACGGTGGGCACGATCACCGAGATCCACGACTACATGCGCCTGCTGTGGGCCCGTATCGGAGTGCCCCACTGCCCGGAGTGCGGCGAGATCATCCAGCGTCAGACGGTGCAGCAGATCGCCGACCAGCTGATGGAGCTGTCGGACCGCACGCGCTACCAGATCGTCGCGCCCGTCGTCACCCAGAAGAAGGGCGAGTTCGTCGACCTCTTCAAGGAACTCTCGGCGAAGGGGTACGCGCGCGCCGTGGTCGATGGCGACCTGGTCCAGCTCGCGGAGCCGCCGACGCTGAAGAAGAGCTACAAGCACGACATCGCCGTCGTGGTCGACCGGCTGGTCGCCGGCCCCGACATCCTGGGGCGCGTCACCGACTCGGTGGAGACCGCACTCGGTCTCGCCGGCGGGGTCATGCAGGTGAACTTCGTCGACGAGGAAGGTGACGACGCGTGGCAGTCGTTCTCCGAGAAGCTGGCGTGTCCGAACGGGCATCCGCTGCAGCTCACGGAGATCGAACCGCGCACCTTCTCGTTCAACGCCCCGTTCGGCGCCTGTCCGGCGTGTTCCGGGCTCGGCACCCGCATGTCGGTCGACTCGGATCTGATGCTCGGTGACGAGGAGCTGTCGATCCGCGAGGGCGTCATCATCCCGTGGACAACGCAGGGAAAGGGGCTCTTCCAGTACTACGAGCGACTGCTCGAAGGACTGTCGAACGACCTCGGCTTCTCGCTCGACACGCCCTGGAAGCGTCTGCCGCAGGCCGTGCGCGAAGCCGTGCTGCACGGCGAGAACTACAAGGTCACCGTCAAGTGGAAGAACCGCTACGGCCGCGAGATGCGCTACTCGTCGGGCTTCGAAGGCGTCGTGCCGTACATCGAACGTCAGTACGTGCAGGCCGAGTCCGACACGCAGCGGCAGCGCTGGTCGGAGTATCTGCGCGAGGTGCCCTGCCCGGTCTGCGACGGTGCGCGCCTGAAGCCCGAGGTGCTCGCCGTCCGCGTGCACGGCCACTCGATCGCCGATGCCTCGCGGCTGAGCCTCGCGGATGCGCAGCGATTCTTCGCGGAGATGACGCTCACCGACCGTGAGGCGAAGATCGCCGCACAGGTTCTTCGCGAGATCCGCGCTCGCCTGGACTTCCTCATCCAGGTCGGTCTGACCTATCTGAACCTCAGCAGGTCCGCCGGCTCCCTCTCGGGCGGTGAGGCGCAGCGCATCCGCCTCGCGACGCAGATCGGCTCCGGACTCACCGGTGTTCTGTACGTGCTCGATGAGCCCTCGATCGGCCTGCACCAGCGCGACAACCGTCGCCTGATCGAGACGCTCGTGACCCTGCGCGATCTCGGCAACACGCTCATCGTCGTCGAACACGACGAGGAGACGATCCACGCTGCTGACTGGATCGTCGACATCGGGCCGCGGGCCGGTGTCGACGGGGGAGAGGTCGTGCATTCGGGGCCCCTGTCGGAGCTGCTCGCCGACCGGCACTCGATCACGGGCGACTACCTGGCCGGCCGTCGGGAGATCGCGACGCCGGATAAGCGGCGCAAGCGCGATCGCAAGCGACAGATCTCCGTCGTCGGTGCCCGCGAGAACAATCTCCGCAACGTGACGGTCGACTTCCCCCTCGGCGTGCTGACCGCCGTGACCGGAGTGAGTGGTTCGGGAAAGTCGTCGCTCGTGAACGACATCCTGTACCGGGTGCTCGCCCAGCGCCTGAACGGCGCGCGGAACATCCCGGGCAAGCACACGCGAGTGACCGGGCTCGACAATCTCGACAAGGTCGTGCACGTCGATCAGGCGCCGATCGGGCGCACGCCGCGGTCGAACCCCGCGACGTACACCGGAGTGTTCGATCGCATCCGCGGCCTGTTCAGCGAGACGCCGGAGGCCAAAGCCCGCGGGTACCAGCCGGGGCGATTCAGCTTCAACGTCAAGGGCGGGCGCTGCGAGGCGTGCTCCGGAGACGGCACCATCAAGATCGAGATGAACTTCCTCCCCGACGTCTACGTCGACTGCGAGGTGTGCCACGGAAAGCGGTACAACCGCGACACCCTGTCGGTGCACTACAAGGGCAAGAACATCGCCGAGGTGCTCGAGATGCCGATCTCCGAGGCCGCGGAGTTCTTCGAGCCGATCCAGGCCATCCACCGCTACCTGAAGACCCTGGTCGACGTCGGCTTGGGATATGTGCGCCTCGGCCAGTCGGCGACGACGCTGTCGGGTGGCGAGGCCCAGCGCGTGAAGCTCGCCACAGAGTTGCAGCGGCGCTCGAACGGGCGCAGCATCTACGTGCTCGACGAGCCGACGACCGGACTGCACTTCGAAGACGTCAGGCG
>NZ_DEPK01000235.1:0-2725 GCF_002358725.1 Microbacterium sp. UBA3394 | reverse complement strand
GAGCACAATCTCGACGTGATCAAGTCGGCCGACTGGATCATCGACCTCGGACCCGAGGGGGGTTCCGGCGGCGGCACGCTCGTCGCGACCGGCACCCCGGAGGATCTTGCGCGCGTGCCGGAGAGTCACACGGGCGCCTTCCTCGCCGAGGTGCTGTTCCCGGCCGAGCGTGCCGAAGCGCGCAAGGCCGGCTGACCCGATGTCGCCGCTTCCCTACAAGCCCAAGCCGGGGGAGATACCGACCGACCCCGGTGTGTACCGATTCCGGGACGCGGACGGTCGCGTGCTCTACGTCGGCAAGGCGAAGAATCTGCGTGCCCGGCTGTCGAACTACTTCGCGCCGCTGCACACGCTCCACGAGCGCACGCGGCGCATGGTCACGACGGCGTCGTCGGTCGAATGGACGGTCGTCGCCACGGACGTGGACTCCCTGCAGTTGGAGTACATGTGGATCAAGGAGTTCGATCCGCCGTTCAACGTCAAGTATCGCGACGACAAGTCCTATCCGTTCATGGCGATCACCCTCGCCGACGAAGCTCCTCGCGTGATCGTCACCCGCAATAGACGGATCAAGGGTGCGAAGTACTTCGGCCCGTACCCGAAGGTCTGGGCGGTGCACGACACCATCGATCAGCTGATCAAGGTGTTCCCCATCCGTACCTGCAGCGACTCCAGCTACAAGAAGGCGATGGCGACCGGCCGGCCGTGCTTCCCGGGTCAGATCGGGCGCTGCGGGGGGCCGTGCTCCATGCGGGTCAGCGTCGACGAGCACCGGGCGATCGTGCAGGACTTCGTCGCCTTCATGTCGGGCGGCGACCAGCGGTTCGCCCGAGAACTGACCGCTCGGATGCGCGAGGCGTCCGCCGCCATGGATTACGAAGCCGCAGCGGTCTATCGCGATCAACTCGGGGCCATCGAGGCCGTGCTGGGCAAGAGCGCGCTCGTGCTGACCGAAGACACCGACGCCGACCTGTTCGGGATCGCCGAGGACGAGCTGGCCGCGACGGTGCAGCACTTCGTCGTGCGCGGCGGGCGTGTGCGCGGCGTCCACGCCACGACGATCGAGAAGGAACTCGACATTTCGGGGGCGGACCTCGTCGAGCAGGTGCTGCAGCGCACCTACGGCGAGGCGGCCGACACCGACATACCGAAGCAGGTGCTCGTCCCCTCGCTGCCCGAGGACGCCGCGGAGCTCGAACAATGGCTTCGCGACCGGCGGGGTCGCCCGGTGTCGCTCCAGGTCGCCCGGCGCGGCCGCAAAGCCGAGCTGCTGGCGACGGCGACGCTGAACGCGCAGCAGGCGCTCAACCTGCACAAGACCCGTCGCACGAGCGATTACGTCGCGCGGTCGCAGGCGTTGACCGACCTGCAGGAGGCGCTGGACCTGCACGAGGCTCCTCTCCGTATCGAGTGCTACGACGTCTCGCACCTCGCCGGTACGAACGTGGTGGCGTCGATGGTGGTGTTCGAAGACGGTCTGCCCCGGAAGGATCAGTACCGTTCGTTCGGCATCCCCGAGACCACCGACGACACCGACTCGATCCGGCAGGTGCTGCGTCGGCGTCTGGCCTACCTCGATCAGCCCGAAGCAGATCCCGTGGCCGACCCGTTGGCGTCGGGCGAGGTCGTCACCGAGCGCAAGAAGCCGCGGTTCGCCTACCGTCCGCAGCTGCTCGTGGTCGATGGCGGGAAGCCGCAGGTCGAGGCGGCGGCTCGCGCGCTCGATGAGGCCGGACACACCGAGATCGCGCTGTGCGGCATCGCCAAGCGGCTGGAGGAGGTCTGGCTGCCCGGGGAGGAGTACCCGGTGATCCTGCCGCGCACCTCCGAAGCGCTGTATCTTCTGCAGCGTCTGCGTGACGAGGCACATCGGTTCGCCATCACGCATCAGCGCAAGCGGCGGCGGCGCGACATCCAGACCGTCCTGGCCGAGGTGCCCGGGCTGGGGGATGCGCGCATCAAGGCTCTTCTGCGTCACTTCGGTTCCGTCGCGGCCCTCCGCGAAGCGACGACCGAACAGATCCAGGAGCTTCCGGGCGTCGGTCCGAAGCTCGCGGCGTCGATTCATGCCCACCTCACCGCTCGCTAGGCTGGACGTGATGACGGAGGGCGCGATGACGGAGGACGATCAGACCCCGCAGGTCGGCGAGATGCTGATCGTCACCGGGATGTCCGGTGCCGGAAGGTCCACCGCGGCGAACGCCCTGGAAGACCTGGGCTGGTACGTCGTGGACAACCTGCCTCCGCAGATGCTCAAGCCGCTGCTGGATCTGACGGAGATCGCCGGGGGAGCGCTGCCCCGGGTGGCCGTCGTCGTCGACGTGCGGGGCCGCGGCCTCTTCTCCGAGCTTCCGGAGGCGATGCGGGCACTGCGCTCGCGGCGCCCGATCCGGGTGCTGTTCCTCGACGCGTCGGACACCGTGCTCGTGCGCCGCTTCGAGGCCGTGCGTCGCCCGCATCCTCTTCAGGGCGATGGCACGATCGTCGACGGCATTCGGGCCGAACGTACGAGGCTCGCTCCCGTCCGCGAGGACGCCGACGTCATCGTCGACACGTCGGCGCTGAACATTCACCAGCTCGCGACACGTGTCGCCGAGCTCTTCGCCGACGAGGGTGCCGCGCGGCACACCCTGACCATCATGAGCTTCGGCTTCAAGTACGGTCTCCCGCCGGACGCCGACCACGTGGCCGACATGCGGTTCCTGCCGAACCCGTACTGGCACGA
>NZ_DEPK01000278.1:1627-6963 GCF_002358725.1 Microbacterium sp. UBA3394 | reverse complement strand
CTCGATGCCGATGATCGGCAGGGCACGGTTGATGGTCAGGAGGAGGTAGGCGCCGATCGCCGCCCCCCACACGGTGCCGACACCGCCGGAGATGGCGACGCCGCCGATGACCGCGGCACCGATGGCCTGGAGCTCCCACCCGTAGCCCGCGTTGGAGCTGACGGTGCCGTAGCGGGCGGCGTAGAGGACGCCGGCGAGTCCGGCCAGCGCGCCGCACACGATGAAGGCACCGAGGACGCGGCTGGTGACGCGGAGACCGTACAGGTGGGCGGCGGCCGGGTCGGAGCCGATGGCGTAGAGTTCGCGACCACTGCGGAGGTTGCGCAGGTACCAGGCGGCGACGACGAGCACGATGACGGCGAGGATCGTCAGCAGCGGGATGCCGAGGACGTCGCCGGTGCCGAGGCTGCGGAAGTCGGCAGGCATGTCCGAAGCATTGATGCGGTCGCTGCCGGCCCACGCGACGTTGATGCCGCGGTAGATGTACAGCGTTCCGAGGGTGATCACCAGGGCGGGAACCTTCGCGAAGGCCACGAGTGCGCCGTTGATGAGGCCGAGGACCGCGCCGAGCCCGATGCCGGCGATGAACACGAGAACGGGCGGGATGCCTGGGAAGTCGATGAACAGTCGCCCCGTGAGGTAGGCAGTGAGGCCCACGGTCGACCCGACCGACAGGTCGACGTTGCGGGTGATGATGACGATCGCCTGGCCCACCGCGACGACCATCAGCAAGGAGGGCGTCAGGAGCAGATCGCGGAATCCGTCACCCGAGAAGAGGAATGCCGGATTGACGGCGGTCGCGGCGACCACCACGAGGGCGAGCGCGATCGCGATGCCGGTCTCGCGGGCCTTCAGCACATGGCCGGTGGCCGACACCAGCGGATGCTGCTTCGGCTCGGCTTCGGTCGTGAGGGTCATCGCACGGCCTCCTCTTCCGCCGTCGCGGCGTACATCACGTTCTCGGGGGTGGCCTCGGCTCGGGAGAACTCCCCGGTCAGGTGGCCTTCGCGCATCACCAGCACGCGGTCGGCCATGCCGAGCACCTCGGGCAGCTCGGAGGAGATCATGAGGATCGCCATGCCGTCGCCGGCCAGTTGCGAGATGAGCCGGTGCACTTCGGACTTGGTGCCGACATCGATGCCGCGCGTGGGCTCGTCGACGATGAGGACCTTGGGGTGCGTCGCCAGCCATTTGCCGAGCACGACCTTTTGCTGGTTGCCGCCCGACAGTGTCCCCGTCTCGGCGTCGAGAGCCGCGGTCTTCACCTCGAGGCGGCTCGCCCAGGTCTGAGCGGCGGCGTTCTCGAGTCCGCCCCAGATGAGACCCCACTTCGCCAGACGCGAGCGGATCGCGAGGGTGATGTTCCGGGTGACCGACTGGTCCAGCACGAGGCCCTGCTTGCGGCGGTCCTCGGGGACGAGTGCGATGCCCTGCGCCATCGCCTTGCGGGGGTTGTTCTTCGACAGCGGCGTGCCCTCCACTGTGACCGAGCCGGATTCGTACGGGTCGACGCCGAAAACCGCCCGCGC
Source organism: Microbacterium sp. UBA3394 (assembly GCF_002358725.1). Classification (NCBI taxonomy): domain Bacteria; kingdom Bacillati; phylum Actinomycetota; class Actinomycetes; order Micrococcales; family Microbacteriaceae; genus Microbacterium; species Microbacterium sp. UBA3394. Next base: position 5,434 of record NZ_DEPK01000278.1, on the reverse strand, counting down.
GACTTCGCTGCGGCCGGCTCCCACGAGTCCGGCGAGGCCGACGATCTCGCCGGAGCGCACCGTGAAGCTGATGTCGTGGAAGACGCCCTTCTGGGTCAGTCCGTCCACGACCAGCACGTCCTCGCCGATCTCGGTCGGCGTCTTGGGGAAGAGCTCGGTGACGTCGCGCCCGACCATCTGGCGGACGAGGTCGTCGACGGTGGTGTCGTCGATCGACATGGTGTCGACGTAGGCGCCGTCGCGCATGACGGTCACGGTGTCGCACAGGTCGAACACCTCGTCGAAGCGGTGCGAGATGAATACGAGTGCGCGGCCTTCGTCGCGCAGGCTTCGCGCGACGGCGAAGAGGCGCTCGACCTCGACGCCCGACAAGGCCGCGGTGGGCTCGTCCATGATCAGCACGCGGGCGTCGAGCGAGATGGCCTTGGCGATCTCGATGATCTGCTGATCGGCGATCGAGAGGCCTTCGGTGAGGCGGTCGGGGTCGATGCGCACGCCGAGGCGCTCGAAGATCTCGCTGGCCTCGGCGCGCATCGCCTTGCGGTCGATACGGCCGACGCGGTTGGTCGGCTGGCGGCCCATGAAGAGGTTCTCGGTGACGGACAGGTCCGGGAAGAGCGTGGGCTCCTGGTAGATCACCGCGATGCCGGCGGCCTTCGACTGCGCCGTGCTGCTGAAGTCGACCGGCTCGCCGTCGAGGTGGAACTCGCCGGCGTCGCGGCGGTAGAGGCCGGCGATGATCTTGACCATCGTCGACTTTCCCGCGCCGTTCTCGCCGATGAGGGCGTGGATGGAGCCCTTCTCGAGGCGGATGCTGCCGGAGCGCAGGGCGACGACGGCGCCGAAGGACTTCACCACCCGCGAGAGTTCGAGCGCGGGGGTGGCTTGCTGTGGCGACGTGTCCGTCACGGTGCCTCCTCCTTGAGGGTGAACCTGGTGGCTGAATCTCCATGAATCGATTCAGGAGAACTTCAGGCATACTCTATGGAGCGCACCTGAGCGGGTCAAGTCAGATGCGCGAACTGGTGCCCGATCGAAGAGGAGACAGCGCCGACATGCCGAATGTGAGCATCCGCGACGTCGCGCAACGCGCGGGAGTGTCCGTGGGGACGGTCTCGAACGTGCTGAACCGGCCAGATGAGGTGTCGACGGACTCCGTCGCGCGGGTGCAGCAGGCCATCGACGAGTTGGGCTATGTGCGCAACGAAGCCGCGCGCAAGCTGCGCGCGGGTGTGAGCGCCACCGTCGGGTTCGTCGTCCTCGACGGCCAGAATCCCTTCTTCAACGACGTGGTCCGCGGGGCGGAGGATGAGGCCACCGCCCGCGGAATCGCGATCCTCTACGGCAACACCGACGAGGACCGTGCCCGCGAGGACATGTACATCGACCTGTTCGAGGAACATCAGGTGCGCGGGCTGCTCATCGCGCCGTTCGGCGACGTCAACAACAGGTTGTCGCGGCTGAAGCATCGCGGCATCTCCGCGGTGCTGGTGGACCGGTACAGCGGCGAGAACCGGTTCAGCTCGGTCTCGGTCGACAACATCATGGGCGGGCGGATGGCCGTCGAGCATCTCATCGCGACCGGACGCACCCGGATCGCCTTCGTCGGAGGCCCGTTCGAGATGCGTCAGATGACGGATCGGCTCGCCGGCGCACGCGTCGCGGTCGAGAACGCCTCTGGGGTGAGTCTGGAGGTCGTCGCAACGGCGGCCATGAGCGTGGAGGAGGGGATCGCGGCCGGTGCCCGTCTCATGGAGCGCCCAGCCCGCGAGCGACCGGACGCGCTGTTCGCCGGCAACGACCTCATCGCGCTGGGGCTGCTTCAGCAGCTCGTCGTCGACGGGCGCATGCTCGTGCCCGACGCGATCGCGATCATCGGGTTCGACGACATCTCTTTCGCCGCGGCCGCCGCTGTGCCCTTGTCGTCGATGCGCCAACCGAGCGCGACGATCGGCAAGACGGCACTTCGGATCCTGCTCGAGGAGGCCGGTGACACCGACGCGATCCCGCGTCAGACGGTCTTCCAGCCCGAGCTTGTCGCGAGGCGTTCGACCTCCCCGGCCCGCTGAGCGCTCATGTCAGGCGCAGACATCCCCAGGAGACCGGGGGGAGGGGAATCGTGAGCGCCGTGCCGTCGATCTCAGCGTCCAGCGTCGTCCGGCCGACGCGCTCGGGTGCCTCGAGGGTGTTCGCGGCGTACATGTCATCGTCGTGCAGCAGGTGCGCCTCGTCGACGGCGACGTCTCGGCCGAGCGCCGCGAGCAGCGGGCCGAGGTCCACCGTCAGGGTGGCCGCCTCGGACGTGGATCGATTGACGACGAACAGCGATGCGCCGTCGTCGTCGATTGTTGCAACGGCGTTGACGGCGGCGACGTCTCCGGCCACCGCGCTCGCGAACGTCGGGGAGACCACGGGCACCCGAACAGCGCGTCCGGTGGCCAAGCGCGAGGTCAGCGAGAAGGGGAAGAATGTGGTCTGACGCCACGCGGGTCCCCCGGGCTCGGTCATGATCGGAGCGATGACGTTGACCAACTGCGCGAGGGAGGCGGAGCGCACGCGGTCCGCATGCTGGAGCAGGGTGATGAGGAGATCGCCGAACACGACCGCGTCCAGCACGCTGTAGCGGTCCTCCAGAAGACGGGGCGCGACCGGCCAGCCCTTCTCCTCGGGCTTGTCGTTCTGTCCGCCGCCCTCATCGTGGAGGTACCAGATGTTCCACTCGTCGAAGGAGACCATGATGCGCTTGTCGCTCTTCTTCGTCGCGGCCACGGCGTCGGCGATCGAGACGACGGCCTCGATGAACAGCGCCATGTCGACGCCGGACGCGAGGAACTCCTGTGCGTCGTCGCCTCGCTCCTGGTAGTAGGAGTGGCAGGAGATGAAATCGACATCGTCGAAGGTGTGCTCGAGAACGGTGCGCTCCCACGAGCCGAAGGTCGGCATCGACCGTGCCGACGATCCGCACACGACGAGTTCGAGAGAGGGGTCGAGCATCCGCATCGCCTTCGCGGTCTGGGAGGCGAGCTTTCCGTAGTCGCCGGCGTTCTTGTGCCCGATCTGCCACGGCCCGTCCATCTCGTTGCCGAGGCACCACATGGTCACCCCGAACGGCTCCGGATGCCCGTTCGCCGCCCGCCGGTCGGTCCAGGCCGTCTTCGCGTCGACGTTGGCGTACTCGAGCAGGTCGAGCGCCTCCTGAGTGCCGCGCGTGCCGAGGTTGACGGCGAGCATGAGGTCGCTGCCGACGAGCTCGAGCCACGCGGCGAATTCGTGCAGGCCCACCTCGTTCGTCTCGGTGGAGTGCCACGCGAGGTCGAGACGGCGCGGCCGTTCGTCGACGGGGCCGATGCCGTCTTCCCAGCGGTATCCCGACACGAAGTTGCCGCCCGGGTAGCGGATGGTGCTGACGCCCAGTTCGCGCACGAGCTCGATGACGTCTCGTCGGAAGCCGTCGGCTCCGGCTGCGGGATGACCCGGCTCGTGGATGCCGTCGTAGATGTGGCGGCCGAGGTGCTCGACGAACCCGCCGAACAGGCGACGGTCGATGTCGGCGATCTCGTGATGGGGATCGAGGCGGGCGGCAGCGACGGCCATGGTTCCTCCGAAGTGGTCGGGGAGATGTCTGTGGGGGGTGCCCCTATGTTCTTTGTCAAGCCGCGAGGGCAGGTTCGCCTGTAGTCGGCTGGTAGAGGGTGCCGTCGCGGAGCATGGCGTAGAGGACGTCGGAGCGTCGTCGGGCGAGGGCGATGAGGGCTTGATTGTGCTTCTTGCCTTGGGCGACTTTGCGGTCGTAGTAGGCGCGTGATT
>NZ_DEPK01000278.1:0-1218 GCF_002358725.1 Microbacterium sp. UBA3394 | reverse complement strand
CTCGCCGCGGATCGAGGTGCCCGAGCGGCGGGTGACGGGAGCGAGGCCGGCGTAGGCGGCGAGGTGCCCGGGCGTGGGGAAGGTGCGTGTGGTGACTTCGGTGAGGAGCCGGGCGGTGGTCCTGACGCCGACTCCGGGCATGCTCGTCAGGACCGGCTGAAGAGGGTGCTGATCGACGATCTTCTCGACTTCGACGAGGATCTCGTCGCGTTGCCGGCGGAGTGCGGCGAGCTGCTCCGCGAGCCGCGGGAGGACGAGCGCTGCGGCGTCGGTGCCGGTCACGACGACGGTCTGCTCGTCGAGCGCGGCGATGATCTCGGCAGCCCAGACGCGGCCTTTGCGGGGTGCGTTCTTGATCAGCCTGTTCCCGAGCCGCTTCTCGCCCGCCGCGCGCATCGCCGCCGGTGACGGGTAGCGCTGTAGCAGGTCGAGGATCGCGGGGTGGTCCAACCGGGGGCCGAGCACCCGCTCCAGCGCGGGGTGGATCTGCGTGAGCAATCCCCTGATCCGGTTGGAAACCTGGGTGACCTGCCCCGCGAGGTCATCGTCGAAGCCGCAGAGCATGCTCAGCTCCGCGACCTGCTCGTCGGCGACCTGGATCGACCGGAGGGTATGCGGCATCGTGCGGGCAGTCTCGGCGATGATCGCCGCGTCCCTGGCGTCGGTCTTCGCCTCACCGGGGTGCAGGTCCGCGATGCGTCGCATCGCCAGTCCCGGCAGATACCCGACCAGCGCTCCCGCGGCTTGTGCGACCGCGACCGGCAGCGCCCCGATCGTTGCGGGCTGGTCTACGACCAACAGTACGACGCCGTGCCCGGTGAGCCGGTCCAGGACCGCGCGCAGGCGGCGCTCATCGTTGGGGAGCGCCTTGTCGAACAGCCGCTTCCCGGTCCGGTCGAGCGCGACCGCGTGGTGCTCGCCCTTGCCGACGTCGAGACCAACGAACACGTCGACCTCGTCGTACCTGTCGATGCTGGTGACCACACTGTCCTCCCATTCACTAGAGACGGCAGCTGCGACAGTGCGCCTCGACATCCACGTTACGGACGGCCTCGAGCGGGATGCTCGGTCTGGCCCCTATCAGCGATCACACACCGCCAACCAGGCCCGGTGACAACACCCCCCAGATCATCGAGGACAGGGGGCAACAATCATGCCGGGCCCGGCAGGCCGTCACCGCCCAGCATGGCCGCCAAGCGGGTCACGAAGAAAGTAACG
>NZ_DEPK01000231.1:1279-3138 GCF_002358725.1 Microbacterium sp. UBA3394 | reverse complement strand
GGTCACGGTGGGCGTCCGCGGTCTTGCGGATGACGGCGACTGGGGCTACCTCGACGCCTTCACGCTCGTCGCAACGGATACGGGTGACGGCGACTCGGGCGGCGCCGACGGAGACGGATCCGACGGCGGGTCGGGCGGGTCCGACGAAGACGCAACCGGCGGCGACACCGACGGCTCGAGCGGCGACGGCACCGACGAGGAAGCGGAAGGTGGGGTGTCGGGATCGCCGTCCGGCGAGATCGCGCAGACCGGCGCCCCGAGCATGACGGGTGCGCTGGCGGGTGCGCTCGGACTGCTGGCCCTCGGAGGCGCCCTCGTCTTCGCCTCCCTCCGGCGCGATCGTCGCGAGCAGACACGTTCCTGACCGTCGCCATGGCGCGGTGTCCGTCTGCGGCACCGCGCCATAGCGCATCGCTGGGGCCCGGCGGGAGGCCTTGCCACCGCCGCCGCGCTCGCGAAACATGGCCGCGAGTCGAAACGAGCGGAGAATCATGACACGCACGATCATCATCACCGGGGCGAGCGACGGAATCGGCGCGGCATCTGCGCGCCAGCTTCACGAGGCGGGGGAGCAGGTGATCGTGGTCGGCCGCGATCCCGACAAGACCGCGGCCGTCGCGAAGCGACTGGATGTGCCGTCGCACGTCGAGGACTTCGCCGATCTGGCGCAGGTGCGTGAGCTGGCGGAGACGCTTCTGCAGCAGTATCCACGCATCGACGTGCTGGCCAACAACGCCGGAGGGGTGTTCGGCGAGCGCACGGAGACCCGGGACGGATACGAGCTCACCTTCCAGGTGAACCATCTCGCGCCGTTCCTGCTCACGAACCTGCTCCTGGAGCGGCTTCGCACCTCGCAGGCGTCGGTGATCCAGACATCGAGCCAGGCCCAGCGCTTCTCGCGGTTCGCGATCGACGATCTGCAGGCGCGCCGGCGCTACTCGGCGGGGCGCGCGTACGGCAACAGCAAGCTCGCGAACGTGCTGTTCACGAAGGAGCTGCATCGTCGGTTCGGGGAGGCGGGAGTGTCGGCGGTGTCGTTCCACCCGGGCGCGGTGGCGACCGGCTTCGCGGCTGCCGCGCGGGGTCCGTGGCGGATGCTCTATCAGAACGACCTGTTCAACCGCATCCTCGACGGCACGGACGTCGGAGGGTCGAAGCTGACGTGGATGGCGATGGGAAAGCCCGGCTTCGACTGGGAGCGCGGCGGGTACTACGTGAACAATCGCCTCGCCCGGCCGCATCGTGACGCGGAGGATCCGGCGCTCGCGCGCGCCCTCTGGGACCGCAGCGCCGAACTGGTCGGTCTCTGAGCACGGACGCACCCGCGCGGCACACGGGACGGGATGGCGTAACATTCGCGTCACGTGCTCCGGCGGATCGCGGTCAGCCGAGCCCGATCACGAAGCCGAATCCGTCGACCGCGACGCCGAGTGCCGCTGTGCCACTGAGCACGAAGACGGCCGTCGCGTGCTCGGGATGGATCATCATGCGCACTTCGGTGCCGAGGAACATCTCCGGATCCGCCTCGGGGATCGCGGCGGCGAGCATCTCGACGGCGGCGTCGGAGTCCACGTGAGGCGTCTGCCAGCCCGTTCCGCCGACCCACCAGTTGTTGGATTCGCCGTCGTCGTGGTTCGAGCCCTGGCCCAGGCACAGCGGCATGCTGCCCGACAGCGTGCCGCCGTGCGCGGCCAGCTCGCCGCAGAACGCGAAGTTCAGCTCGCCGGGCGATGTCGTTCCCTGGTTGACGCCCGCACCGATCATGGTGCCGTCCGATCCGACCTGCCCGTCGAACCACTCGGCGACGCCCGAGCTGGCTTCGCGGCTCGCGGTGACGTTGACGCTGTAGTTGTTGACCT
>NZ_DEPK01000231.1:0-895 GCF_002358725.1 Microbacterium sp. UBA3394 | reverse complement strand
CCCGCCCACAGTTGGTTGTCGGTGATCGACCATGCGCATCCGTCACACGACACCGACCACGAGGTCGGCAGCTCGAGGCTCGCGTCGGCGAGCTTGGCGGCGAACGCCTTCAGGGCGATCGCTTCAGCCGTGGTGAGGTTCGGCGGATCGCTGTCGACGAAGTTCGTGATCGCCGTTCCGAGCGGGGCCAGAGCAAGCGGCGGCAGGTCGGAGAGGCTGTAGAGCGAGAAGTAGTTTGCGTGCGCATCGCCCATGCTCACCTCGAACTCGTTCGAGGACAGGCCGTCGGAGTCCAGGCAGGCCACGAGACTCGTGGCCTGGGAGTCGGCGGCATCGGCATCGACGTGGCAGATGCCACCGACTCGCCCGAAGTCCGCTCCGCCCATCCACCAGTTGTTCTCCAGACCGCTGTCACCCTGCCCGAAGCAGGTCTCGACGGATGCGGAGCCGTAGTCGAGGAACGTCAGCGTGCCGCAGAAAGCGTAGTGGAGCTCCTGCGGCTCGTCGTTCGTGTCGATGTCGGTGTGTACGGCGGCGCCCCCGGTCTGGCCGTTGTACCAGGATGCGACGGAGTCCTCACCGTCGTGCGTGCCCTGCACGTCGAGGGTCAGACGATTGTCGCCGCTGTCCCAGCTCTGCCCCTGGTAGGCGAAGTCCTCGCCGGACGACGCGCCGTCGTACGCGAACGAGATCTCACCCAGGTCGCTGCGGATCTCGACGGTGTCGTCGTGGGTCTTCGACAGCTCGGGATCCGCATCGGGTGCGGGAACGGGCTCGGGTGCAGGGTCGACATCGCCGGTCGACGGCGACCCGGAGCCGTTGTCTCGCGAGGATCCGCTTGTTTCGTGGGTGTCGACGCTCTGAACCGGCGCCGTGCGACTTCCCCCGTAGGGCG
>NZ_DEPK01000016.1:0-4976 GCF_002358725.1 Microbacterium sp. UBA3394 | reverse complement strand
CCAGTCCCCCGCCTCAGTGCTCGCCTTCGGGCGGAGCACCGTCCCTGCCGAGATGGGTACGGAGCCGGTGTCGCACACGGTCGTGGGCGACGAGAGCGCCTCAGTGTCGACATCGAGGAGATAAGTGCGCTGCGCCGCTCGCGAAGAAACGCGCACCTCGCAGGGGTCCGCGGTCGAAGCTAGGCGAGTTAGATGGCTGCGATCAACCCATAGGAGGCCCCGGCCCGAGGACACCAACAACCAGTCGCGGTCCCCGTTTGCCGACACTGCCTGCACCACCGTCTGTCCAGAAAGAGTCGCGCGCCCGATGCCACACTCTGGGTTCGGCGAGGTCAGCCCAGAGGTGCCGCTTTCTCGGATCGTGTAGACCATGTGTGCTGCGCTGGTGTCCCCTGGCAGAGCGCACGCAGTTTCCATCGTGTCGGCGCGGCGGAGCACCGCCCGGTCTACCCAGCCATCGACGTCGCCGATGTGCACCTTCACCCAGTTGCGGTCGTCGCTCACCGCGAATGCTTGTACGATCGTCCCCGCTGAGATCTCGGTCGAGTTGAGTTCGCAGCCCGAGTTCGGGACCGCCCGTCCGGTTGAGTCAGCGACGAGCACATACGCGTACTGCGCCGACCCGACCTTCGGAGGGAGAGCACAGACTGATTCGTCTGCGGCCGCGTAGCGCACATGCTCGCGGGCGACCCATCGTGCGCCGGACTCCGTGTCAACACGTAACCAGCCGTCGACCACCGCAGTCGCCTGCAAGACCGTGTCCTGCGCCAATGCGGAGATGTTCTCGTCACACGCAAGGCTCGGCGCCGACCGTGCATTTAGGCTGCTGGCTGTCACGACGTACGTCTTGACCGCAGTCTTGGGTGATGATGGCTGAGCGCACGCGTTCACCGGCGTCGTGGTAGACCCGAACCAGTCGGTGAAGTACTGGTAGAAGTTCCTGTTGCCGTAGGACGAGCATCCATCGCCCGTGCCATACCCGGCGCGGATCGCCGCAGCGTTGGGCTGGTAGGGGGTGTAGTAATACAGGTTCGCCGTCGCCTGGTTCTGCACGTAGACCGGCGACGATCCGCAGTCGTGGTTGGGGTTCCACAGGATGTTCCACGTCTTCCCCGGCGCGTACCAGGTGAAGTACTGACTCGTCCCCGCGGGGTTGGCGTATCGCTTGAACTGCCACGCGGCACCGTAGACCTGGTTGAAGAAGCCGTAGTAGCGCGTGTCGCACGCCGCGGTGTCCGGGCAGCCCTGCCCCATCGCGATGCGGTACCGCCAGTCGCTCGGCCACACGTGGTTGACGAGCCCCTGTTCCTTCTGGAGAGTCGCGAGGATGACCTGGGGGTTGATGCCACACGCCTGCGACACCTTGTAGATGATGCGCGAGGCACGCTCCCGAGTGCCGCCCGAGTAGGCACCGCACATGGCGTCGGCGGAAACATTCCGCGACGTGTCATACCAGTCCTTCAAGCAGGTGTATCCGGACTGACAGGTGGGCACCATCTTCTCCAGGAAGGCCTGGATCTGCGCTTCAGTCATCGTGGACTTGTCGAAGAAAACGGCGTCGCTGATGATGTTGCCGGCCTGGAACTTCGACAGGTCGGCGGTCTGGATGGAGTCGCCGATCGCGGTCTCCGCGTCGAGGGCTGACACGACGTCCACCGTGGTCGCAGCATCGGCGACCACGGTCTGCTCCACCGCTGACGCGGCGGGGGCGACGAGGAAGCCGGCGAGCATGGCGATCACAGCGAGCGTCGGCGCAATCAATCGCCTCATCTACCCGACTCCTTATTCACAGGGGATTCTGTGACTAGTGTGGCGAAAGTTACACCTGAACACAATTGTTACTAGAGTTCGGCGTGCAGAGCCCAGATCTTGTCTGCCGCCTCGAGCCAGGAGAAGACGCGGCCGCGATCGGCCGCCATGACCGCCAGACGCTCGGCAGCCGTGGTTGACCCGAGCGCATCCGCGAGCGCCGCACCCAGGGCGTCAGCAGCATCCGCGTCGGATGCCGACACCAGCGTGCCGCCGTCGACGACGACCTCGCGCACGACGTCGGAGTCCGCCGCGATGACCGGAACGCCAAGGGCCATCGCCTCGACGGTCCGCCACGGGAACACCGCCCGCGTCGACGGGGCCACGTAGGCGACGGCCGCACCGAAGACCGCGCCACGGTCCGCGTCGGCGAGCGCGCCGCGCACATGCACGAGTCGCGCGGGAACCCCGGCGGCCGCCGCGATCTCGGCGATCGCCGGCTCTTCGCCTTCGCCCGCATCCACCACGACGACGGGCACGTCGTGGCCACTGCGGGCGACCGCACCGAACCCGGCGGCGAGCGCGTCCGATTCCGCTGACGTACCGGCGAGCACCACGTATCCCTCGGGGAGGTCGAGCTCGCGCCGACGTCCGATCTCATCCGTCGGCACGCGGAAGCCCTCGGGAGCGGCGCCCGAGATCACCCGGATGCGATCCCCGAGCCGAGCGATCTCCCCCAGCCGCCGCGCCATCGCGTGCGTGGGCACGACCACGGCGTCGGCGTGCTTGACGGCGCGCTTGAGCATCGCCTTGTGCCACGCGACGCTCGATCGGGAGAGCTCGTCGGGTGCATCCCACGGGCGGAGATCCCACACGGTCACGCTCGTCTGATCGTTGTTGTGCACGCGGTCGTGCTTCACCAGCGGCGCGAACAGACTCGGGGCGTGGATCATCCCGCCACCGATGCCCGTCGCGACGCCGAGCTGCAGCGCACCGGCGAGCTCGCGGCGAGGCAGCGACGTGCGACGCACTCCGGCCATGCCCGGGATGGACAGCGCCGCGACGCCGTCACCCCCGGCCGCGGGTGCGATCCCCTCCACCTCGCACCCCTGCGGCGCGTGGGCGATGAGGGCACGCACGAGCTCTCCGGAAGCGACCTTCAGATCGTTGTCGGTGGGGGCGACGAGCTGATCGAGCATCACCCGCAGGACGGCGGTCACGACTCGGGCTCCGGCGTGGGGGTCGGCGGGTGCAGCGTCTGCTGCACGAGCTCGCGGATGTAGTCGTAGTCGGGGTCGTACTCGTCGATGCCGCCCTCGGGCGTCAGTTCGATCGTCGTGACCGGCTGATCCTTCGCCTTGGCCGCGAGGTCGACGAGGAACGGGAGCATCGAGTTCGGGATGTCGGTCTCGACCAGATCGGCCCCGGCCGCCGCCAGATCCTGGAACCGGGTGAGCACGGTCTGCGGCGTGAACTGGTCGAGCATGGCCTGCTGCAGCTCGCGCTGACGCTCCATGCGGTCGAAGTCGCTGGTGGTGTAGCGCGAACGGGCGTACCACTGGGCGGTGTCGCCGTCCATGTGCTGCTCGCCGACCTCGATCCACCCGGTCGCCCACTCCTCGGCCGGCTGACCGTCGTACGTCGGACCGCCACCCTCAGGCAGCCTCTCATCGACGGTGATCGTCACCCCGCCGAGCGCATCGACGAGGTCGGCGAAGCCCTTCATGTCGACGAAGACGTAGTACGGGATCTCGATGCCGAGGATCCCCTCGGCGGCATCCTTGGTCGCCTCGACGCCGGGCGACGAGCCGTTGTCGTACGCGTCGGGATACAGCGCCGTGCCGTCCTGACACACCTCGACCTCGGTGCGCAGCTGGTTGACGCCGCTCCCCCACCCGCACGTCGGGTCGGCGAACCCCTCGTGACCGTTCGGGTACTTCTCCTGCATCGGCCCCTCCGAGAAGGGGAAGTTGGGCATATCGCGCGGGATGCCGGTGATCGTCGTCGCGCCGGTCTCGGCGTTCACCGACACCACCGAGATCGAGTCGAAGCGCATGCTGTCACGGCCTTCGCCACTGTCAGCGCCGAGAAGCAGGATGTTGTAGTACCCGTCGGAGGGCTCCACCGGCGGTCCGCTCGCGCCGAAGATCGCGCCGAGCGCGGTGCGCGCCGCACCGACCGACTGCGCCGCGTAGGCGGCACCGCCGCTCGCGGCGATCACCAGCGCGATTGCGAGCGCCGGGATGCCGACACGAGCGATGCCCGCGGTCTTCACCAGCCGCACCAGACGCAGCGTGTCGATCGTGAGGACGACCCACAGCGCGGCGTACGCGATGAGGAGCCCCTGCGCGAGCAGCAGCACGAACCAGTTCGTGCCGAGGGAGATGAGCAGACCCTGCGCGAACAGGGCGATGAGAACGCCCGCGACCACGAGCATCCACATGAGGATGGTCGCCGCCAGCCCGATGCGCCCCAGCCGCCGACTCCCGGCGAGCACCTGGGCAGAACCGGGAAGCAGGAAGTTCAGGGCCACCAGCCACCAGCCGCGCCGACTCATGACCGAGCCGGAGGACACGTCGGGGTAACGCAGCGGCCGCTCCTCGATCGTGCGCGACCGGGACGAGGCGACCGGCCGGTGCGGGGCCGCGACGCTCACAGGGCGTCCTTGAGCCGCCGGTTCTTCTCCTCGACCTGCGCCTCGAGATCACGGGCATACGCCTCGACGCGGTCGCCGAGGGCGGCATCCGAGGAACCGAGCATGCGGGCGGCGAGGATCCCGGCGTTCTTCGCGCCGTTGATCGACACGGTTGCCACCGGAATGCCCGCAGGCATCTGCACGATGCTGAGCAGCGAGTCCATGCCGTCGAGCGTCGCCAGCTGCACCGGCACGCCGATCACGGGAAGCGAGGTGAGCGAGGCGAGCATGCCCGGCAGGTGCGCGGCACCGCCGGCGCCGGCGATGATCGCCTTCAGGCCGCGTGCCCGCGCCTCGCGGCCGTAGCGCAGCAGCTTGTCGGGCGTGCGGTGGGCCGAGACGACCTCGACCTCGTGCGGCACCCCGAAGTCGGTGAGCGCCTGCGAGGCGTCGCTCATCACGCGCCAGTCCGAGTCGGAACCCATCACCACGCCGACCAAGGGCGCGTCGGAAGAATGCAGCGGTCGGGTCACCCGTCCAGGCTAGGCGCGGCGGCTGGAAGAACCCCGCAACGGCACGGGGGCGTTTCGGG
>NZ_DEPK01000175.1:0-3213 GCF_002358725.1 Microbacterium sp. UBA3394 | reverse complement strand
CCCGGTCCGCTCAGCCGGGCTGCCACGATGGTGTCGACACGGTCCCCGACGGCCGTCACCGATCACCTCTCGAGCTCACTCGTCGGGGGTGGCAAACGCGGGCACGCGAGACGGTCTGACGCACCCGGCCAGCCTACGCGGCGACACGGCTCACGCTTGACAGCGCGGACACCAGTAGAGCTTGCGACCGGCGGCCTCCTCGACCACGATCGCGGTTTCGCAGACCCGGCAGGGCAGACCCGCCCGATGGTAGACCCAATGCCGGTCGTCACGACTGGCCATCGCGCGACGATAGTCCTCGGGAGAGAGGTCGTCCATCGTCATCATCTGGCCGGTCTCGACGCCGATGGCGAGCAGCCTCACCCAGTCGCTCCAGAGCGCTCTGACGACGTCCTCCGGCACCTCTCGACCGGGTGTGTGGGGATTCAGGCGCGCCCGGAAGAGCAGCTCGGCCCGATAGACGTTGCCGATCCCCGACACCACCGACTGATCCATCAGGAGGAGCCCGATCGCGGTCGGCTTGCGTCGCACGACCGAGACGAAGCGCTCTTCACCGATCGCGGGGTCGTCCACCAGGGGGTCGGGGCCGAGCCGCGAGACGGTGGCCGCCATCTCCTCCCCGGTCTGAAGTGCGCAGGTGGTCGGGCCCCGCAGATCGGCGCAGACGGCATCGGTGAGCAGACGCAGCCGCACCTGCCCCACGACGGGCGGCGGCCATGGGACGTCGCCGTCGTCATCCAGCCCTGTGGTCTGCTCCGACATGCGAACGTGCACGCGGGTGCGCCGCGGTGCGCCGATCGACGACAGCGAGTTCTCGCCGGCTCGGTCGAAGACCGGCCCCTCGTCGCCATCGATCGCGGTGCCGCGCTGATTCGTCTGTCCCATGCGCCCGTTGGCGGACGCGATCGTGGGGTCGACGAGGATGTCGCCGGCGAAGTCCCATGCCCCGTACATCCCGAGGTGCACTCGGAGCCACAGATCGTCGTCGAAGCCGAGGAACATCTGCTTGCCGACGGCTCTCACCTCGTGCGGAACCCGCCCGTCGAGAACCGCCGCACCCTCGACGAACCTCCCTTGCGGGCTGGATGCCGCCACGGCACGGCCGACGACATTGCGGTCGAACTGCCGCGCGATGCGATGGACGGAATGCCCCTCCGGCATCAGCCGGCTTCGGGGTCGAAGGTACTGTCGTCCGCAGCGAGCACGTCGGGGGCGGACTCATCGGCCCGCGGGTCGGGAAGCAGCGAGCCGTCCGCCTCGAACGCGGCGATCTGACCGATACGGCGCACGTGGCGTTCGTCGTGGGAGAACGGGGTCGCGACGAATCGGTCGATGAAGGTCACGGCCTCTTCGAAGGTGTGCTGGCGCGCCCCGATCGCGATGACGTTGGCGTCATTGTGTTCGCGCGCGAGCTCCGCGGTGGCGATGCTCCACACCAGGGCCGCGCGGATGCCGGCCACCTTGTTGGCCGCGATCTGCTCGCCGTTGCCCGACCCGCCGAAGACGACGCCGAGCGCCGGCACACCGGCGGCCTGGTCCGCCACGACTCCTTGAGCGGCACGGACGCAGAAGGCCGGGTAGTCGTCGAGCGGGTCGTAGTCGATCGGACCGTGGTCGACGACCTCGTGCCCCTGCGCGGCGAGGTGATGCTGCAGCTGCGTGGAGAACTCCAGGCCCGCGTGATCGGTGGCGATGTGGATGCGCATGGCGCCCATCCTATTGACGTCGATCACGGCGCGATGCCGGCCGCTGCCGGCTTGAAGCCGGCACGGACGTTCTCGCAGCATCCGGGGCGGCAGACGTCGTACCACGGACCGAGCCGCGTCTCATGCGGCCGATCGCCCGCCTTCGTTCCGGCCAGCCGTTCCTGGACGAGGTCGACCAGGCCGCTGACGTAAGCCGGATCGACACCGGGGGTCTGGGACCGGATAGCGCGGAGGCCCGCCTCCTCGGCCGCCTCCATGGCCTCGGTGTCGAGATCCCACAGCACTTCCATGTGGTCGCTGACGAAGCCGAGAGGAACGATGACCACGGCCTCCGCGCCGCGGGCGGGGAGGTCCGCGATGACGTCGCACACGTCCGGCTCGAGCCAGGGCTGCGACGGCGGTCCGGAGCGAGACTGGTAGACGAGCTCCCACGGGATCCCGCTCGCGGCGGGCACAGCGGCGGCGACGGCGTCCATGACGACCTGAGCCACGGCGAGGTGCTGAGCGGCGTAGGCGCCCCCGTCGCCGAAGTCGACGTCTCGGGGCCCGGAACGCTGCGCATCGGCGGTCGGGATGCTGTGGGTGGAGAAGAGCACGTGCACGTTCTCGGGTGCGATGCCCTCGTCGGTGACGAACGTCGTCACGGCCGCCTCGACACCGTCGACGAACGGCCGCACGAAGCCGGGATGATCGAAGAACTGGCGCACCTTGTCGATCGTCACCCGCTCCCCCAGCCCGGTCTCGGTCAGCACGCGTGCGAAGTCCTCCCGATACTGACGACAGCTCGAGAAGGAACTGTAGGCGCTGGTCGCCAGCGCGAGCAGCGTGGTGTCTCCGGCCGCCGCGGCATCCTGCACGGCGTCTTCGAGGTATGGCGCCCAGTTGCGGTTCCCCCAGTACACCGGCAGGTCGATGCCGCGTCGCGCCAGCTCCGCCTCGAGTGCCGCCTTCAGCGCTCGGTTCTGGGCGTTGATCGGGCTCACGCCGCCGAAGTGACGGTAGTGATGGGCGACCTCTTCGAGCCGCTCATCGGGGATCCCGCGTCCGCGTGTGACGTTGCGCAGGAACGGGATGACATCATCCTGTCCCTCGGGTCCGCCGAACCCGGCGAGCAGGAGGCCGTCATAGGAGACGGGCTCCTCGACGTGCTCCGGGCCGGAGGCGGCGAACGGTGAGGCGAACGGCACGGGACCGGACACGCCGGCGGGGTCGGATGCGGGAGAAGGCGTACTCACCCCACCATCCTCGCACCGCGCGAACACGCCGGATCCGCACCGCCGACTGGCGTAGGGTGGGAGGGTTGTCGCCGGCGCCAGCAGCGCCGCTCCGCGGCATCCACCCCAACCCCGGGAGCAGACTCAGTGCCAGGAGAGAACCTCACCCGCCTCGAAGCGCAGGAGCGCCGCGCGGTCGTCGACACCCAGTCGTACGCGATCACCCTCGACCTGAACCGGGGCGCCGAGGTCTTCGGCTCCCGTACGGTCGTGCGCTTCACGGCCACCGAAGG
>NZ_DEPK01000203.1:0-7640 GCF_002358725.1 Microbacterium sp. UBA3394 | reverse complement strand
GAAGGCGCGATGGGCTTCTTCTGAACCACCCTCGCCACCCCCGGGTGTGCCCTGACTCAGGCTGAGCGGGCGGTGCGGGCCGCCTCCAGCCCCGTCCAGCCCCTCCGGCCCTGAGTCAGGGCACACCCCACCCCCAACACCCGGCCACCCCCGGTCGTTGAGCGAGCCGGAGGCGAGACGAAACGCACGAGAGGACGCTCCGATGGATGACACGACGTACAGTCGGGTCGCGGTGACGGATGAGGCCGCCGGGTTGCTGCGCGAGCTCACGACCACCCACGGCCCGCTCATGTTCCACCAGTCGGGTGGATGCTGCGACGGCAGCGCACCCATGTGCTACCCCGTCGGGATGTTCCTGACCGGCCCGTCGGACGTGCATCTCGGCTCGCTCGACGTCGGCCTGGACGACCCCATCGAGGTCTACATCTCGGAGGCGCAGTTCGAGTACTGGAAGTACACGCACATCACGATCGACGTGGTGCCCGGGCGCGGTGCCGGCTTCAGCGTGGAGGGCCCGACGGGCAAGCGGTTCATCATCCGGTCGCGGATGCTCGACGACGCCGAGCTCACCCACTTCGGATTGGGGCCGGCGGCCGCCGTGTGACCCTCTGTTCGGTCGGCAGCCGACCGAATGACCACCTTTTTCTGTCGGAGTGTTGACGGAAAAATTCGGCGCTGAGACGGTTGCTCTCATGTCGACGGCGACCGGTGTCCACGCCCTGGTGCGACGCACCCACGAGGAGCGGGTTCTCAGCGCGCTCCGCACCCACGGTGCACTCAGTCGAAACGAGCTCGCGTGGCGCACGGGGCTGTCCCGTACGACGCTGTCGGAGATCGGTTCCGAACTCCTGCGTCGCGGCGCGATCGTCGTCGCCGACACCGACGCGGCGACGCGGTCCGGCAGCGGGCGACCGGCGGAGCGCCTCGCCCTGGACCCGGCATCCGGTCAATTCCTCGGCGTCGACTTCGGCCACCGCCGGGTCCACGCGGCAGCCGCCGATGCGTCGCACGAGGTGATCGCGCAGGCCGTCGACCGGTACCCCGAGGACACGCCCTGGGAGGAGCGGATCGAACGCGCCTTCGCCCTCATCCAGCGCATGAGCGACGAGACCGGGGTGCACTTCGGCGCGCTGCAGGGCATCGGCATCGGTGTGCCCGGGCCATACACGAACACCAACGGCGAGGTCCCGGCTGTCAGCTGGAAGAAGCTGCCGGCACCCGTCGGAGTCGACGTCGCCTTCTCGACGAGGTTCGGGGCTCCCGTCATCGTCGACAACAACACGCGCCTGGCCGCCCTCGCCGAGGCGATCGCCGGCCCCGACGCCGTGGACAACCTCGTGTATCTGCGCCTTTCTGACGGCGTCGGCGGTGGGCTGGTCGTCGCGGGGCGGCTGGTCACCGGATCACGCGGCTTCGCGGGCGAGATCGGCCACATCACCGCCGACCCGCAGGGCATCCCGTGCCGGTGCGGCAAGCGGGGATGCCTCGAGACGGTCGCGTCCGCGTCCGCCATCCTGCGTGCGTGCCGCGACGCGGGAGCCGACGTCGACAGCATCGAGGCGCTGGGCCGCGCCGTCGCCAAGGGCGACCCCGTCGTCGACCGCGTGCTGCGCCGGGTGGGCACGACCATCGGGCACGTGCTCGGCGGTGTCGCGATGACCCTCAATCCGCGGGAGGTGGTCATCGGTGGCGAGATCGTCCACGCCGCCCCCGTGATCATCGAGCAGGCGGCGGCCACCCTGCGCTACGAGGTGTACTCGATCCCCACCGACCAGCCTCACACCGTGCGACCCGGGCAGCTTCGCGACACCGATGGAGCGCTCGGTGCGATCGCCGCGATCTTCCACCAGTCCCCGCTTCTCGCCGGCTATCCCGAGCCGTCGGGCCACTCATCCCCTGTGTCACAGCAAAGGAGCGCACCGTGACCCTTTCTCCCCGACCAGACCGAGGCCCCCGATGGAGGCGATGAAGATGACCGATGCGCAGGAGCAGGCCGCCGACCGCGCCGTCGCCTCCGGCGGCAACGCCACCACCGCGCTCGCGGTGCCCACCGGAGCGGGCCGCCCGCAGCGTCGGCGCCTCGGCAAGCGGACGAAGCTGATCATCCTCAACGCGATCTCGATCGTCGGCGGGATCGGCATCTGGTGGGTGCTGGCCCTCTCGGGATTCCAGCTGCCCACCCCGCCCGAGGTCGTCGAGCGCGCCGCGCAGCTGTGGAGCGCGGGCATCCTGCAGGAGGACATCCTCGCGAGCCTCGGCCGCGTGCTCAGCGGGTTCCTGCTCGGATCGGCGGTGGCGATCCCCGTCGGCTTCCTCATGGGCTGGTACACGGTCGCCCGCGGACTGTTCGAGCCGTGGATCCAGTTCTTCCGCACGATCCCGCCGCTCGCGCTGCTGCCCCTCGTGCTGGTGCTGCTCGGCATCGGCGAGATCCCCAAGATCGTGGTGATCTTCCTCGCCGCGTATCTCGCGTGCGTGATCTCCACCTACCAGGGCGTCGTGAGCGTCGACCGCACGCTCATCAACGCCGCCCGCGTGCTGGGTGCCAAGGACGGCACGATCTTCGCCCGCGTCGTCGTGCCCGCCTCGACCCCGTTCATCCTCGTCGGGATGCGCGTCGGACTCGGATCCGCCTGGGCGACGCTGGTCGCGGCCGAACTGCTCGCAGCGCAGGCCGGTCTCGGCCGCCGCATGCAGGAGGCGCAGATCTACTACGACCTGGCGACGATCTTCGTCGGCATCGTCGTGATCGGAATCCTCGGCCTGGTGATGGACCGTCTCCTCCTGTTCGCCGAGACGAAGCTGACCGGATGGCAGGAGCGACGATGAGCACGGCAACCACGACCGCCAAGATCTCCGTGCGAGAGGTCAGCAAGACCTTCCCGCTCAAGGGCGAGGACTTCGTCGCCCTCGACCGGGTCAGCCTCGACATCGCCGACAACGAGTTCGTCACGGTCGTCGGACCGTCCGGATGCGGCAAGTCGACTCTCATGAACATCCTCGCCGGGCTCGAGGAGCCGAGCGGCGGTGAGGCCCTGGTCGACGGGCGCTCGGTGTCGGGACCCGGCCCCGAACGCGGGGTCATCTTCCAGCAGTACGCGCTCTTCCCCTGGCTGAGCGTGCGCAAGAACGTCGAGTTCGGCCTGAAGGTCGCCGGCGTTCCCAAGCGGGAGCGCCGCGAGCGAGCGGAGCACTTCATCGAGATGGTCGGCCTGCAGCAGTTCGCGGACGCGCTGCCGAAGATGCTCTCCGGCGGCATGAAGCAGCGCTGCGCCATCGCCCGCGCCTATGCGGTGAACCCGTCGATCCTGCTGATGGATGAGCCGTTCGGCGCGCTCGACGCGCTCACCCGGGTGCGCCTTCAGGAGCAGCTCCTCGACACGTGGAGCAAGGAGAAGCGAACGGTCATGTTCATCACGCACGACGTCGACGAGGCCGTCTTCCTCGCCAACCGCGTCATCGTCATGGCGGCTCGACCCGGACGCCTCTTCGACGTCGTCGACGTCGACCTTCCCTATCCGCGAACCGAAGAGGCGCGCCTGAGCCCGGAGTTCGCTGAGCTGCGCAACCGCGTGTGGCACGCCGTCTACCACCAGACCCCCGGTGAGTCCGGGACCTCGTCGACCGCGACCCGGTCGGCCTGACGATCAAGGAGATCACAGCAATGAGAAAGCACACGACACTCGCGGGCACCGTCGCCCTCGGGGTGACCGCTGCTCTGGCACTGGGCGGATGCGCCTCGGGTTCTACGAGCGCCGGCTCCGAGCAGGCGGGGGCCGAAGAAGAGGTCATCAGCGTCAACTTCGGCTACATCCCCGACTTCAACGGCACCAGCCTGCTGGCCATCGCCGACGATCAGGGCTACTGGGAGGATCACGGACTCGAGGTCGAGACGCCGTCGTTCACCAACGGCCCTCTGCAGATCCAGGCACTCGGCACCGGCGACCTGGACTTCGGCTACATCGGTCCGGGCGCGTTCTGGCTGCCGGCCAGCGGCGAGGCGAAGATCATCGCGATGAACACCCTGGGCCAGTCCGACCGCGTGGTCGCCCAGCCCGGCATCGACAGCATCGAGGAGCTCGCCGGCAAGACCGTCGCGGTGCCGGAGGGGACCTCGGGCGACATGATCCTCACGCTCGCGCTCGCCGAGGCGGGCATGACCAAGGACGATGTGGAGCTCGTGCCGATGGAGCCGTCGGCGATCGTCGCGGCGCTGTCGTCGGGTCAGGTGGATGCGGCGGGCCTGTGGTACCCCGCACTCGCGACCGTGAAGGAGCAGGTGCCCGATCTCGTCGAGCTCGCCGAGAACTCCGACTTCGAAGACACCGTGGCCTTCCCGACGGCGTTCGTCGCGGGCAACGACGTGCTCGAGAACGAGCCGGAGAAGGTGGAGCGGGTGCTGCAGGCGCTGCGCGACGCGATGGTCTTCCGCTACGAGAACCCCGAAGAGGCCATTGCGCTGACCGCGGCCTACAACGCGCTCGCCGAAGAGGACGTCGCGGCGGACGCATCCAACAACAAGGTGCTCTCGCTCGAGGAACTCGACTCGCTCACCCTCGACGGCACGGTCGACTCGTGGCTGAACGGCATGGTCGACTACTTCGTGGAGTCGGGCAAGCTCAGCGAACCGGTCGAGCCGGCGGAGTTCTACACGGGCGAGATGTTCGTCGAGGCGGGCGAGTAAGACGAACATGGCGCCGAGAAACATCCTCTTCCTGATGACCGACCAGCATCGGGCCGACACCCTCGGCTCGTACGGCAACGCCCTCGCGGCGACGCCGGTGCTCGATGAGCTCGCCGCGACCGGCACGCGATTCGACAGCTGGTACACCCCCACCGCCATCTGCACCCCCGCGCGGGCGAGCCTGCTCACCGGGCAGGCGCCGTTCCGTCACCGCGTGCTCGCCAACCACGAGCGCAACGTGGGATACCTCGAGGACATCACCCCGGGAACCTTCACGTTCGTGGAGGCGCTGCGCGAGAAGAGGTACAACACCGGTCTCGTGGGCAAGTGGCACGCCGGGACGGAGAAGAACGCCGCGGACTTCGGGTTCGACGGTCCGGATCTTCCCGGGTGGCACAATCCGGTCGACAACGAGGACTATCTCGGCTTCCTGCGTGAGCGGAACCTTCCGCCCTACGCGATCAGCGACCGCATCCGCGGCACGCTGCCCAACGGTGGGCCGGGCAACCTGCTGGCTGCCCGGCTCCACCAGCCGGTGGAGGCGACGTTCGAGTACTACCTCGCGACGCGCACGATCGAGCTGCTCGAACGCTACGCGGCCGACGTCGATCGCGACGGCACGCCGTTCTTCCTCGAGCTGAGCTTCTTCGGCCCGCACCTGCCCTACATCGTGCCCGACGAGTTCTTCGACATGTTCGATCCCGCCGACGTCGAGCTGCCCAAGTCCGTGATCGAGACGTTCGAGGGAAAGCCGCCCGTGCAGCGCAACTACAGCGCCCACTGGACCTTCGACACCATGCCGATCGAGGTCACCCGCAAGCTGATCGCGGTCTACTGGGGGTACGTCGCCCTCATCGATCAGCAGATCGGGCGGGTGATGGATGCGCTGCGCCGGCTCGGGCTCGTCGACGACACAGCCGTGTTCTTCACGTGCGACCACGGCGAGTTCACGGGTGCGCACCGCCTGCACGACAAGGGTCCGGCGATGTACGAGGACATCTACCGCACGCCGGGGATCGTGCGCGTGCCGGGCGCCCCCGCGGGACAGGTGCGCGGGGAGTTCGTGTCGCTCGTCGACGCGACGGCGACGATCCTCGACATCGCCGGCATCGATCCGTCGCCCGCGGTGGACTCGCGCAGTCTGCTCCCGCTGGTGCGCGGCGAGAGCCCGGTGTGGCCCGAGGAGATCGTGTGCGAGTTCCACGGACACCACTTCCCCTATCCGCAGCGCATGTTGCGCGAGCGCCGCTACAAGCTCGTCGTGAACCCCGACTCGGTCAATGAGCTCTACGACCTGCAGGTCGACCCCGACGAGTTGATCAACGTGTACGCGCATCCGGAGATGGCGGAGGTGCGCGGGCGCATGATGCGGCGGCTCTACGTCGCGCTGCGCGAGCGAGGCGACAACTTCTACCACTGGATGACGACGATGTACGACGTGGGCGACGTCGACTACGACCCCACGCAGTCAGGGTTGGACGAGACGACCTACCGGTCCGGCGAACGCGTCGGCTGACGGGACGCTACCGTGTGGGCATGGCGGGCACACGGGAACCGGTCGGACTTCCGACGGCGGAGCGGCTGAAGGCGTTCACCGACGCGGTCGTGGCCATCGCCATGACCCTGCTCATCCTGCCGCTCATGGAGAGTGTCAGCGACGCCGGCGCGGGTTCCGGGTCGGTCGAGACGTGGCTGCGCGAGGAGTGGTCGGCGCTGGTCACCTTCGTCCTGAGCTTCGTGCTGATCGCGAACTTCTGGATCACTCACCACCGGCTGTTCAAGCGCGTGGACAGCGTCGACTCGTCGCTGCTCTGGCTGTCGGTCGCGTGGATGTTCACGATCGTCTGGCTGCCGGTGGCGACGGCGATAACGACGGCCTTCGACAACGATCCGCTGCAGGAGACCATCTACATCGGGTCTCTCGCGGTGACCTCCATCGTGCTGAACCTGACGCGCGTGTATCTGGCGCGGCATCCGATGCTGCATTCGGAGTCGAAGGAAGACCTGCGCCGCGGGCTGGTGACGGGATGGGTGATCACGGCGCTCTTCCTCGTGTCGCTCGCGGTCGCGCTCGTGGTGCCGGTGATCGGATACTCCGCCCTGTTCCTGCTCTTCCTCACCCAGCCGATCAGTGCGTTCCTTGTCCGCCGCATCAGCGACGCCTGAGTGATCGGTCTGAGTATGCGCGACGATTTGGTCAGCGCCATGGCCGCCTGCCTACCGTGGCAGGCAGGCGACAGAAGGGAGTGGTGTGTTCCTCACCACTGACGACGAAAATCTCGGCGAGAACGTGACGGAGGCCCTCCAGGAGGGCTGGCGCACGTGGACCGGGTTCAGCATGGCCCTGGCGATCGCCGTGGGCATCGCGATCGGTGTCGCCATCGTCGTGGCGGTCATCCTCTCGCTCGTCGGCAGACGGTTGCCGTGGGCGCAAGACCTGCATGCCCGGATGGCCTGGCCGTTCCGCACCACCGTGCTCATCATCTCCGTCTTCGTGGCGACCATCGCCCTGCCCGGCGACGACCTCAGGACCGGCGTGCAGCACGCGCTAGGGATTGCGCTCATCGCCTCCGCCGCCTGGCTGCTGGCGCAGGTGTTCCTGTTCTTCGTCGACAGCGGAACCCGGCGCTACAAGCTCACCGAGAGCGACAGCTTCTCGGCGCGGAAGGCTCGCACGCAGCTGCAGATCATCCGCCGGCTCGTCGTGGCGGTGATCGTGATCTTCGCGCTCGGTGCGATCCTCATGACCTTCGACCAGGTGCGGGCGGTGGGAGCCAGCGTGCTGGCGTCGGCCGGCGTCGCCTCGATCGTCGCCGGTCTTGCCGCCCAGTCGATCCTCGGGAACCTGTTCGCGGGGGTGCAGCTCGCCTTCAGTGAGGCGATCCGCGTGGGCGACGTCGTCGTCGTGCAGGGCGAGTGGGGCAAGATCCGTGAGATCACCCTCAGCTACGTCGTG
>NZ_DEPK01000039.1:0-5084 GCF_002358725.1 Microbacterium sp. UBA3394 | reverse complement strand
AGCGCCGCGCGGCGAAGGGGGCTGTCGCCGATGCGCTCGATCGGGTGGGGATGGCCGCGTTCGCGACCCGATCGCTCGCGAGCCTCTCGGGTGGTCAGCGTCAGCGCGTCTTCCTTGCGCAGGGCATCGTGCGCCGGCCCGATGTGATTCTCCTCGACGAGCCCGCCGCGGGGTTGGACGGTGACAGTGTCGCCCGCACGCAGCGGATCCTCGCCGAAGAGGCCGCCCGCGGTGCGGCGGTCGTCTGCGTGACGCACGATGACGACGCGATCGCCCACGCGGACCGCGTCATCAGGCTGGACGGTGGTGTCGTCGTCAGGCAGTGACTGGGGAGGAGCGTTGCCTGTGGCGCCTGACCTTCGCCGATCCGCCAGGCCTCGGCGTCCCACTCCCGACGTAGCCTGGGACCATGACCGTCGCGTCGGAGACCGTCGTTGAACTCAGCTCGCGCTTCGCCCGAGCCTTCCCGGAGTTGGCGGTGCCGTGGCACGCGGCGGAGTTCCCCGACGCCCAGTTGCTCGTGCTCAACGAGCCGCTCGCGGTCGAACTGGGCCTCGACCCCACGGCGTTGCGCGCCGGCAACGGTGTCGGCCTCCTCACGGGCAATCGGCTCCCCGCATCCGCAATGCCTGTCGCGCAGGCCTACGCGGGGCACCAGTTCGGCGGCTATTCGCCCGTGCTCGGCGACGGCCGCGCGTTGCTGCTCGGCGAGCTCGCCACACCGGACGGGCGTCTGCGCGACCTGCATCTGAAGGGATCGGGACGCACCCCGTTCGCGCGAGGGGGCGACGGACTGGCCGCCATCGGACCGATGCTGCGAGAGTTCCTCATCAGCGAGGCCATGCACGCGCTCGGGGTCCCGACTACCCGCGCCCTCGCGGTCACGGCGGCAGGCGTTCCCGTGCAGCGCGAGACCGTTCTTCCCGGGGCTGTGCTCGCCCGCGTCGCGGCAAGCCACCTGCGGGTGGGGACCTTCCAATACGCCGCCGCCGCCGGCGGCGGCGATCTGGTTCGCCGACTGGTGGCCGCGGCGCTCGAGCGCCACTATCCCCACCTCGCCGACGCCGACAACCCATCGCTGTCGCTTCTCGAGGCGGTGGTCGACGCGCAGGCGTCCCTCATCGCCCGGTGGGTACTGGTCGGGTTCGTGCACGGCGTGATGAACACCGACAACATGACGATCTCGGGTGAGACGATCGACTACGGGCCGTGCGCTTTCATGGAGGCCTTCGATCCGGCGACTGTCTACAGCTCGATCGACCTCCAGGGCCGCTACGCGTTCGGGCGCCAGTCGCGCATCGGCGAGTGGAACCTCGCGCGTTTCGCCGAGGCGCTACTGCCGACGATCGACGCCGACACCGACCGTGCCATCGAGCTCGCCCAGAACGCGCTCAGCCGATACGCGGACGCGTTCAACGCCGAATGGTCGGAGGGAATGCGAGTCAAGCTCGGCATCCCGGCCGATGCCGACGAAGCCGTCTCGACGGCCCTGTCGACCGATCTGGTCAGTCTGCTGCAGGTCGGGCGCGTCGACTACACGGGGTTCTTCCGCCGGCTCGCGGAGGCCGCGCGGGGCGAAGCGGGGCCGGCGCAAGAGCTGTTCGCGGACCCCGAGCCGTTCAACCTCTGGGCACAGCGGTGGCTGGCCCTCGGCCCGGATGCTGCGGCGATGGATGCCCGGAACCCGGTGTACATCCCGCGCAATCACCTGGTGGAAGAGGCGCTGGATGCGGCCACAGCCGGTGACCTCGAGCCGTTCGAGCACCTGCTGGCCGTGGTCCGCTCACCCTTCGTCGAGCGAGAGGGGTGGGAGCGTTTCGCGCAGCCGGCGCCGGACAGCTTCGGGCCCTACCGGACCTTCTGCGGCACCTGAGCGCATCCGTCGCGACGCGACCGCATCGGCTGCGCAGCGCCTCGGCGGTGGTTGACGAAACGAGTCGGGGGGTTTGAGGGTGGTTGAAGAAAGGTGAGAGCCGCGGAATTCCGCGCATTTTCGATCGGCACTGATGGGTGCGACACGCCGCGCGGTGTAACGGGACCTGCGAGGGAGCCAGTTCACGAACTTCTCGCCGTCCGAGATGTTCGAGGGGTGTGTCCGAACAGGTCTTCCCCTGGCTGCGCCGGCGACGCCGGGGTTGATGGCGCAGATCGGGGGAGCGATGTCAGACTTGACGGACATCGCGTGAAGTGTCAGACTTCACGGACATTCGCTCGGTTGTCAGACCTGACGGACAGAGGTGACTCGATGCTCGTAGTGACGCCTGCCGACCTCGGCAACATCGTCCGCGACCGTCGGCGCGATCGGGGCATGTCCCAGGGTGCCCTGGCCGAGGCCGTGGGCATGAGTCGACAGTGGGTCGTGCGCTTCGAGAACGGCAACGCTGCGACCGCCACGGTCGATCACCTCCTCCGGCTCGCCGAGGCGCTCGACCTCGACGTGGAAGTCGCCGCGCCATGAGTGACCGCCTCACCGCCTACCTGCGCGGAGATCGCGTCGGCTGGTTCACCGGCGTCGGGGGAGCGGTCCAGTTTGAATTCGACGATGAGTGGCGCCAGGGGGCTCGCCGCATGGAGCTGTCACTCTCCCTGCCGAAGTCGCGCCGCACCCACGGGGGCGACGCGCCCATCACCTTCCTCTGGAACCTGCTCCCCGACAACGCCACGGTTCTCGAGCGGTGGGGCGCGCGGTTCTCGGTCAGCCCGCGCAATCCGATGGCGCTCCTCGCCCATGTCGGACTCGACACCGCCGGTGCCGTCCAGCTAGCTGAATCCGATGCGCCTATCCTCGAGGGCCCTGAAGCCCTCGAGCCGATCGAGGTCGCCGAGATCGCCGCCCACCTCCGCGAACTGCGCAGCGACCCCGAAGCGTGGTTCCTTCCCGGCCATGTCGGCGGCTACTTCTCGCTCGCCGGCGCGCAGTCCAAGTTCGCCCTCGCTGCGAGAGATGCCGGATGGGCGGTGCCCACCGGCCGCGCCGCCTCCACGCACATCCTCAAGCCCGGCATCCGAGGACTCCAGCACAGCGACCTCAACGAACACCTCTCCCTCGCGGCCGCGTCACTGCTGGGGTTGCGTGCTGCGGCCAGCCGGATCGAGCGCTTCGAGGACGAAACCGCGATCGTCGTTGAACGCTACGACCGGCTGCTCCACGGTGTGGACGTCGAGCGTCTGCACCAGGAGGATCTCGCCCAGGCGACGGCGACTCACCCCGCCAGCAAGTACCAGAACGAGGGTGGCCCCGGCATCCGCGACATCGTCGACGTCATCCGCGAGACGCGGGGCCGGGACGTCGACGACAGCGTGCGCACATTCCTCGAGGCGACGATCTTCAACTGGGCGATCCTCGGCACCGACGCGCACGCCAAGAACTACTCGATCCTCCATGACGGCCGCCGAGGCCCTGGCCTTGCCCCGCTTTACGACGTCGCCACCGCGCTGCCCTACGACGACCTGAACACGCGTCGCGCGCGACTTTCGATGTCGTTCGGGCGCCACTACCGCGTCGCCGAGATCGAACCCCGGCACATCGCCCAGGAGGCGATCGACGCCGGCCTCGACGCAGACTGGGCGATCGCGACCGCGAAGCGCATCGTGGGCGGAGTCGCCGACGCGTATGCGGACGCTGCGAGCGCGGCGCCGCTCGCGGAGGCCGACGCCGCGTTCGCCGCGAGGATCACCGGCCGCGTGCGCGAGCGCGCCGAGCAGCTGACGCGCGAGCTCGACCGTCCGCTTCGGATCACCGCGACGCAACGCCCTGACGGAGACGCCGCGCAGCCCCGCAATCGCGACATCGGAGGGCCCGGCAACCCCGGATCGTTCGCATCCCCCTCTGCAGCAAAGTGAGCCGTTGGGCTGACCCAGCCCGCAGTGAGTCCGCAGAACCTCAAACCCCCGAAAACCGCGAAATTACGCGGCAGAAAGGGGCATCCGCGAACCCGATCTGCGGACTTCTGCGGACTCCCTGCGGACCGAAAGCAGAAAATCCCTGATCAGATGCCTGTGCTACCGGTAGTTGACGAACTGCAGATCGACGTCGAGGTCGGCGGCCTTGAGCAGGCGCTGCACCTCCTGCAGGTCGTCGCGGCTCTTCGACTGCACGCGCAGCTCGTCGCCCTGGATCTGCGACTTGACCGACTTCGGCCCCTCGTCGCGGATGATCTTGCCGATCTTCTTCGCGTTCTCCTGAGAGATGCCTTCCTTGAGCGTGGAGACGATGCGGAACTCCTTGCCACTGGCCTGCGGCTCGCCGCTGTCGAGGCTCTTCAGCGAGATGCCGCGCTTGATGAGCTTGGTCTGGAAGACGTCGAGGGCCGCCGTCGCACGCTCCTCGCTGTTGGCCTTGATCAGCACGGCCTCGCCGCTCCATTCGATCGAGACGCCGGTGCCCTTGAAGTCGTAGCGCTGCTCGAGTTCCTTGCGGGCCTGATTGAGCGCGTTGTCGGCTTCCTGGCGATCGATCTTGGAGACGATGTCAAAACTGGAGTCTGCCATCCCCCAAATCTACTCCTCCGAGGTGACCCATCATGGGTCTCCCAGTGATGTGAAGCGAGGGTGTGGAGGGATCAATCGTGGGTGTAGACGTTCTCCGAGATTTGGGTCGCCCCGTCCGGGGCTGGCGCGCCGTCGGGGAGCACGGTGAAGTGTCCGGCGAGTCCGCCGACTTCGATCGGACTGCCCTCAGAAGCGCAGCCCATCACCCAGGCCGCTTCATCCTCATAGGCAAGCAAACAGACCCCGGAGCCCTCGTTGCTGCCCATCAGCCACAACGAACTGTCGTCGTGCTTTCCGACGAATCGCGCTGATTCGAGGTCAGCTTCTTCGCCCGCGTACGCCGGCAGCTGCTCGGGCACCTTGTCTTCAGGTCGCGCGTCTTGATCGAGCACGGAATATGAGGGCCCCGACACGGTGCAGCCGGTCAAGGCAAGCGCGGAAGACGCTACCGCGACGGCGATCGAGCGCCGAAGCCTCTCTCGTGCATATCGTGCCGGTCTGGACAATGCCATTTCGCGAGTCTAGATCGCAGGTCCCATCACGGCGCTTTTCCCCGCGCGACCCCTCCCACGGTCAAGTCCCGTGGCGTGGTG
>NZ_DEPK01000063.1:0-8752 GCF_002358725.1 Microbacterium sp. UBA3394 | reverse complement strand
ATCGTCCTGGCGCTCGTGCTCGCGGCCCTCCTGCTGTGGAACCGAGCGACGACGCCCTTGGCCGCAGCCATGGCTTACCTCTTCATGCTCGCCCTGGGCGCCCCTGCTCTGTTCATCGCCTCGTTTCCGGCGGGAATGGCCGTGGCGGACACGTTCCTCATCTCCGGCGGCGACAACTCGGGGTGGTCGACAGCTCTCTATCTCTTCAGCACGGTCGCGCTCATCGCGGCTGCAGCACTCGCCACCGCAGACGCTGTCCGGAGGGGATCTGTCGAAGAGAAGCCGCGCGGCGCCTAGCGGCAGACGGCTACCCGTGCGTGGGGCTATAGATCGAGGAAGTCACCGAGCCATGTGCGCACGGTGCTCAGACACGCGAGACCTCGCCGGTGACGCCTGTGAGGCGGTCGCGATCAGGCGACCTCACGAAGCGTCGGCCAGTTCCGTATTCTCCCAGTCCTCGGTCTCCCGCGCATGACGAGCAGCATCTTCCGGACTCGTCGCGCCGATAGCGGACTTGGGCGCGGCGAGGCGCGCTCGCAGGTCCCCCGCATCCGCGAGGCGCTCCAAGCGTGCGCCGAGGGTGAGTCCGTCACGCCCGGCCTGAGCCTTGAGCCGATCACGCAGCTCGTCGCTGACCTTGATCGTCGTCATTCTCTGAGCATGCCGACGCCGACAGAGTTGCGCCGCCGCTGTCTACCCGAATCCGCAGACGAGAGATGCACCCAGTGCACCCGCAAGGACGACGACTTGCCTCCGCAGCGCTAACCTCTGCTGGATCAGTGACACGTCGACTTCTCCCCTCGACGCCGGCGTCTTCATCACCCTCACAGCCATGGCAACCTCCCGCGAGCCGGTTGCATCCGCAACGGACGCATTGCTACCACTGGTGCACCATGTTGGCGACGACTTCGGAGCCCCGTCTACACCCGCGGACCCTCGAACGACGAAAGGCGTCCACAAACGGCATGCTTCGCTCGTACGATCGGCAGATGCAGCAGATCGACCTGGTGGAGCGCTTCCTCGTCGACAGGTTCCCCGGCGCAGCCGTCGCCGTCGTTGCCGGCAGCACGGCGCGTGGGAATCGTACGCGGACCAGCGATATCGATCTGCTCCTTATCGGCGATCACATGCTGGCCGCACAGGCGAGCAGCCTTGCCGCGACATTCGCTTTCGAAGGCGAGACCTTCGAAGTGTTCGCGTATTCTCCCGACGGGTTCGAGCAATGGGCGCGGAAGGGTCTCGGCGATTACCGACCCGTCATCCTCAATATGCTCCTCGAGGGAATCCCGGTCCGCGGAGCAGCGGAAGTGGCCCGGTTGCGAGCGGAGTGGCGGACGATCTATGACGAAGGTCCCGTGGTCTCGCCGCATGAGATGGAGCTGCGCCGATACGCCATCACTGACCTGATCGACGACCTCAGAGACGCGACGGATCCGTTGGAGCAACGGGTCGTGGCGTTCGCACTCTTTGAGCGGATTGCCGAACTCATGCTGCTGTCAGAGCGTCGCTGGATCGGCGCGGGCAAGTATCTGCCGCGTCGTCTTCGCGGACTGAGTGGGGCGCGTGCGGACGCGCTGACCCACCCGCTTGTCGACGGCGACGTCCTTGCGTTCGCAGACCGAGCCGAGGAGGAACTTGACCGCGCCGGTGGGCGAGTCCAAGCAGGGTTCGTCCGTTGAATCGCGATCGCGATACTCAACACGTGGCAGAGCACCTCGGGAGTTCTCGGCGCCCACGCCTCCCCAGCGCTCCGGAGCTGGTGAACTAGTCGAATGAAGCCGCGTCGAACGCGATTAATTCGACCGAGCATCGTTGGGTGGCTCGCGCTCATCATCGGCACCTCCTTGTCCGCGTGCGTCCTGCTCGCGTTCGCCGCCGTCATCTTCGGCGCCGATTGCGGCAGATCTCTCGGGTCGACCGTGTGCTCAGACGAGGTACGCCCGCGGATCTCGCAGGCAGCGACCATGCTGAGTGCCGTCTTCCTTGCGATCGGATCGGCCATCGCCTTCGCTGCGCTCGCGCGACGATTCTCGCCGGCAAGCATCGGAACAAACGTCCGCGCATCAGCGTCGGGGCAGTCGGCCTGGGCATCACATCAGCTGTGGTGGTCATGTTCTCGCTCGGCGTCTTCATCGCGCCCGGTGATCCGCCCCGCTTGGCGTATATCTACTTTGCTGGAGGCATGTGGATCATCGTCAGTGCAGGATTCCTGGTGACGGGCCTCATCGCGGCCATCCACAGGGAACGCCGCATCTATTCCGCAGACGGGCACGCTCCCTAGAATCGGCACCATGAGCGGATCAGTTCAGGCGCAGCCCACCGTCCGTAGCTCAAAGCGTTCACTCTGTGTCGGAGGATTCTCAGCCGCGCTGATCCTTGTTGCCGGCGTCTTGATCATTCCCACCACGCTGGTCATGGCCGCGGCGAGCCACACCGCTCCTGACACGTCCGACTACATCCGCATGGCGTTTGCGCAAGTCGCCGGCGCGACCGTCGCGATCGTCACCTCGGTCGCGCTCGTCATCGACCGCTTCGCGAGACGGGCACCGCGGTCCGCCATCGCATTCCTCGCCCTGATCGCAGCTATCGTCACGATCTGGGAGATCCAGGCGATCGATACCAGCGCAGACTTCCTGCTCTCAGGCATCATCGTGACGTCATAGCCAGCCAGCTGCCCGATCCGGCGGAGCGGTTGCTGCGATCGGATCCGGCACCTTGGCTGCACTCGCGAAGTTCCTGATCGACGCGCCTGACAAGCAGCACGCCGAGTCCGGTTGAGTGACGCGCCGCGCGGCTGGATGGATGGTGGCGCTTCGTCGGCCGAGCCGGCGTGCTTCGCCTCGCTGACCATCACACGATGCTTTCCACCGCCCGCGACGCCGGACCACGGCATACCGAGGAGTGTGGGGGGCACGGCCTCACCCATCGGTTCCTCCCCAGCTCGTGCCCGTCGCGACGTCGCTCTCCTCCACGGAAGGTGGAACGTGCGAGCCGGACGCATGGTTCCTACGCTGGGAGCATGGCGACGACAAGTTCGACTCGGCCACTGCGCTCCTGGGTGATCGGCGGGAGCCTTCTGATCGTGTCGGCCATCACCACGATGGTCACGTCGGTCACCACTGTCACCGAGGTGCAGTTATGGCGGACCATCTCGGCCATCGCCTTCGCCTCCGCGACGGTCGTGTTCGCGCTCGGTATCCCCGGTGGCGGGAGCGTCACCAAGCGGCGACCCCTCGGAACCATCGCGCTGATCGCGACGGGGGTCCTGGCTGTCATCAACTCGCTCCTTTGGAACCTCATCTCGGGGCCCCTCGTCGCGATGCAGACCGTCGGATACCTCCAGCTCCTCATCGGGCTCTTGGCGGTGATCATCGCCGTCACCGCCATTGCTCGCGCCGGGATCGTTCCTTCACCCTGGAACTGGGCACCGACCTGGGCACTCGTCGCACTGGCGGTCCCCCAGATCCTCGTCCAAGCGATCGCTGCTGCGAACCCCGCCGACCTTCAGCAAGCCGCGCAATGGATCAGCCTGCTCGGCGTCATCGTCGCCGTGAGCGCGCCGATCCTCCTCGGCGTCATCGCGATCGCACTCGCACAACGACCAGCCCACCGCGAGCCGACCCCCATCCTCGATTCACGCGACTGACCAGCCCGCCGCTCCCTTCCCCGGTCGGCTTCGCAGGCTCCACGTGCGGACGTGTTCAGCACTTCCAAGGTGTACTTCACGACTGATACATTCGCAACGTATTGCTTATATGACACGCTTTGGAGGCCGCTCACGTGAGTTGGCAGTTCTTCCTTCTCGTCTTCGGCCCACCGCTGCTCGGGCTCACCGGGGCGCTCATCTGGTGGGCGTTCCGTCTCCGTCACCACCTTGCACTGCGACGAGGTTTCGCGGTGGCGGCGGTGCTCGGTGCGCTCATCGGAGTCGTGGGCGATCTGGTGCTCCGGGTCATCGGTGTCCCCTCGCTCCTTCCGTTCGAGCTGCCGGCGGGGTTCTGGGAGGCCTACCGAGACTTTCGGTTCCTCGCACCGCCACTCGCGGGCCTACTTGCGGTGCTCGTGCTCGCCTTTCCGATCGTCAGCCGGAAGGCATCCGCCACAGCTGCCCTGACTCCGCGGAGTCCGGTCACCTTCATCCAGGGTCGCTGGCTCGTGACTCCCGGCATTCTGTTGGCCATCCTGGTCGCCATCGCGGTCGCATGCGGAGTTGTGTCGGAGCCCGACGAGATGACCGGCCGATACACCATGTGGATGATCGAGATCGGAGGCGAGTTCGCGATGGGCACCACCATCTACGGCTGGTTCTACTCGCTTCCCGCGCTGGCCGTCCTCCTCGTGATGATCATCGTCGGATGGATCGATCTCGCCCTGATCTCCCGGCCCGCGCTGAACCAGGACAACGGAGAAGATCAGCAACGCCGCGTCGTGCGCTCCCGCAACGTGGTCACGGCGATCACCGCGACCTTGTTCCTCGCCGTGTCCCAGGCTTTCGGCTCCCTCGCTGGAACCGCCAGTCTGCGCGCGAGCTCCGGATCCTTCAACTCCTGGACACCCATCGCTGCTCTCGAGCCGGCGCTCCACGTCACCTCGTATGTCGCCGCAGCGCTCGGAGTTGCCTACTGGGTCAGCATCGCCCTGACAGCCCTCCCGTCCCCCACGCGGACACGAGCTGCGGCGACAGCATGAACATCACGCTCAGCGGCGGAACCCCGGCGGCTGAACAGATCCGCGACCAGCTCCGCGGACTCATCTCCTCCGGGCAACTTGCCGCAGACCAACGCATTCCCTCCGTCCGCCAACTCGCCCACGACCTCGGAGTCGCCCCTGGGACCGTCGCGAAGGCATACCGCACCCTCGAGAAAGACGGCACCCTCGTCACCCGCATCGGCGCCGGGACCCGCGTTGCGACCACCGCGACCACCATGCCTCGCCCGGTCCTCGACGCCGCACACCATCTCAACACCGAGAGCGCCAACGCGAACCTCTCGCTCGACGACACCATCCGTCTCCTCCGCGCGATCTGGCGCGACTGACGTTCGGCGCCGATCGGGTCAACGAGAGGCTGCTCTCCTGACGGGCAGGTGGCGGGGTTCGAGTGGCAGGATTGCCGCGTGGAAACCGAAACAGATCAGTCGGGGACCACCAGGCGTGGTCACCGCACGCCCAGCAGGCCGCGCCACCCCCGCCCCTCGGTTGCGGGCGTGCTCGGGGAGTTCCTGATCACGCTCGGCATCGTCGCATTGCTCTACGTCGCCTGGCAGTTCTGGATCGGCGACATGATCTACGGTGCACAAGCCCGCAACGACGGAGAAGCACTCTCCGAACGATGGGTCCAGCAATACGTCACCCCAAACGCCGATCCGACGACATCACCCAGACCCGCAGCAGGCACACCAGCTCCCGTCGAGCCGCCGCTGCTCGAGCAACCCGCCGACGCGGAGACGTTCGCAAACATACGAATCCCACGATTCGGGGCCGACTACGTCTTCGAAGTCGCCGGCGGCACCTCCCGCGCCCGCACCCTCGACACCGTCCGCGTCGGACACTACCCCGGCTCAGAGATGCCGGGACAGGTCGGAAACTTCGCCCTCGCCGGCCACCGCACCACCTTCGGTGCCCCCTTCAACCGCCTCGCAGAGTTGCAGGTCGGCGACGCAATCGTCATCGAAACACCCAACGGCTGGTACACCTACCGGTTCCGGAACCACCAGTACGTGGTCCCCACCCAGGTCGACATCCTCCTCGATGTCCCCCAGAAACCGGACGTGCCCGCCGGCGGTCGGCACCTCACCATGACGAGCTGCAGCCCCATCGGCTCCCTCGCCGAACGCATCGTCGGATACAGCATCTTCGAGAGCTACACGCCTCGATCAGAAGGCGAACCCGCATCCCTCAGCCCACCCACCAGCTGAAGCACGGTGTCGGGCCGGGTCGCGCGCCTACGCTGGGCGGCGGGCGGCCGAGAGACACGGAGGTGTGGCCTCGCGGCCATCCTGCCGGAGCACTGACACCGATCTGCAAGAGGAACGACCCCGGGAGCGATGCATTGACCAACGACTCCGACCGGATCTCCCGACAACGCCGCGCGTTCTGGATCCTCGCGGCCCTCGGTGTCGGCGCCGCAGCCGCCGCGTGGTCTTGGTACGGCTTCGCCCAGTTCGAAGCCCAATCTGAGCAAGGCAAAGCGCTGGCGGCAGGTCAGACCATGGCCGGATTCGGTGAATTGCTCGGTGGCATCCCGCTCGTCATCGCACACCTGGTCGGACTGATCGTCTTGCTCGTGGCGGGATGGTTCGCCTTCAGGGCGCCCGGGATCGCCCTTGCCCTGGTCACCATGGTTCTCACCTCCGTCGGTGGCATCGTTATCGCCAGGTCGTCTGGTCCGGGGAACTCTTCCAGCTCGGAATCGACAACAGTCAGTTACCCCCCTGAACGAGCAAGTCACCTCCAGCAAGCGCATGACACTCGGGTCCGACGCGTAGAGTCCCCGAATGGACGACGCGCGGCCACGAGCGACCATCGCGGGCATCATGATGCTGAGCGTCGGAACCTGGCTCCTGCTCTTGAGCCTCGCCCTCGGGCTCCTGCCGCTCATCCTGGGCACAGAGAGATGTATCTCCTCCGGCTTACCGCCCGGAGAGGCCTCATGGAATGTCCGGACGGAGCTCACCTTCATCCCCTACGGCGCAGCGTGCGTGTTCGAATCCCCAACGACCGGAGCGACCGTCCACACCGGGCCGAACCCGATCTGGACCGGTGCGATCGTCGCCGGTGCCGTCGGCGCTCTCTCCGGCGCAAGCGTCCTGGTGTCCACGACTCGATCGGCGACCCGCATTCAGAGACTCGCCCAACGCGAAAGCTTCTCATGGTGATGGGCGCCCGCGAGCGGAATTCCCGGACATCGCGATTTCGGCGATGGGCGGTGGCCGTGTGGGTCACTAGCCCCGTGTTCATAGCCTTCGCCATGTCTCCGGTACCGGGTTGGCCGCTGTTCCTCATTGCCGCGTGCTTCTGCTTCGGCATGGGCATCGCGCTCTGGCGCCTCTCCGACCCCGCATTCGCTTTCTCAAACCCACGCCAGTTCGAGGCGGATGTGAGGGATTCGCCAAGCACGCAGCGTGAGGACAACGAGTAGCCTCGCCGCCGACCTCCCGGCTCGAGAACTCGGCCCAGCAGGTTGCACGCGACCGCGCGGAGCCGAACTCACTCCGTGGACGCCAGGTGACCGCGAGTGGCTAGGCCGCAAGTACCAGCAGTCCCGCGATCGTGATGATGGTCCAGGACACCGCCCGATCGCACTGCCGCCCTCGTCAGACTGACACTCGCCGCTGGCTGCAGGTTGTCGGTCAAATGGCGCGTCTTCACCAGTTCGTATTTGTGTATGAATGAGTTGTCCCCATGCCCCACATTGCGTCGCATCAATGTCTGAAGTTGGTTCTACGCTCGAAGTAGTCGGGGATCGAGCGGGGGTTGTGATGGCGATCGACCAGCAGGGTGGGGCGGACCGGGTTCGCACGCGTGAGCTGGTTGCGGAGATCGCGGCGTTCGATGTGGCGGAGGCTCGGATTCAGGCGGAGCGTGAGCGGTTGTATGCCGAGGCGTATGACCTCGCCCAGCAGCAGACGGCACGGTTGCGGGATGCGTCGACGCGGGAGCGGGAGATGCCGCTGCGCGCGATGGCGGCGGAGCTTGCGGTGGCGAAGCGGGTCAGTGACCGCACGATGCAGACCCGCCTGTTCGACGCGCACCGCACCGTGACTCAGTTCCCGGCGGCGTGGGAGTCGTGGCACGCGGGCCGGGTGTCGCGGGCACATGTGAAGGTGATCGTCGACACCGGTGCGGAGCTTGCCGACGCGGGGGCTCGAGAGAGCTACGAGCGGGATGTGCTGGGGTATGCGGAGACGACGTCTGCGGCGAGGGTGCGGTCGTATGCGGAGCAGGTCGCGGAGAACCTCAACCCTCTGTCGATGCAGGAACGTCACGATGATGCCGTGCTGGACCGACGCATCTGGGTGGAGGACCTGCGGGATGGGATGTCGATGCTCGGCACGATCGGACCGTCCGTGGAGGTCCACGGGGTCTACGACCGGCTCACCCGGCAAGGGAAGACGATCAAAGCCGCCGACCGTGCCGCACGACGCAACACCACCGAGGCTGGCGGTGCCGATGTGGGGACGGGTGGCGTCGAGGCAGGTCCGGGTGTGTGGTTCGATGAGCGGACGCTGGATCAGATCCGCACCGACCTGCTGCTGGACATGCTGCTCACCGCCTCCCCCTCCGTCGACCCGACCGGGGTCGAGGGCGGGTTGGGTGCGATCCGTGGGCACGTGCAGGTCACCGTCCCGGCCACCACACTCGCGGGAACGACCCTGGGTGGGGCGCAGCTGAACGGGAAGTGCGCGGTGGATCCGGAGACGGCGAAGATCCTCGCCGGCAACGCCCCCGGTTTCGACCGGGTCTTCCTCGACCCCATCACCGGAACGGTGCTCGCCGTCGACCGACGCTTCGCCACCCCCGCGCAGAAACGGTATCTGGTGGCGCGGGATATCCGGTGCCGGTTCCCCGGATGCCGCAGACCCGCCACCGAATGCGACATCGACCACCGCGAAGACTGGGCCCTCGGCGGTAAGACCGACGTCGAGAACATGGGCGCGTTCTGCGAAAGCCACCACGCGCTGAAACAAGCCGCCGGGTGGACCGTCGTCCAAATGCCCGGCGGAAGACTGCACTTCACCGCACCCTCCGGCCT
>NZ_DEPK01000134.1:1802-5207 GCF_002358725.1 Microbacterium sp. UBA3394 | reverse complement strand
TCGGGGCTCTGCCCCATCGCGATCGCGCGGCCACCGTTGCGCACCGCCCACTCGAACATGCCGATGTCATTGCGACCGTCACCGATGACGAGCACGTGCGCCGGGTCGAACCCGAGCTCCGTGCGCACCATCTCCAGCGCGGTCCCCTTGTCGACACCCTGCGGCGCGATGTCGAGCCACGCGGTCCAGCCGACGGCGTACGACACCTCGTTCAGGCCGATGCGCTGCACGAGCTCCAGGAAGTCGCCGTCGGTGTTCTCCGGCGAGATCACGACCACCCGGCTCACCGGCTTCGCGGCGAGTTCCTCGAACGGCACCCGGTCGGCCTTCCCCAGGTTCCAGTCATCGACGTAGTCGGTGTACAGCCGATGCCCGTCGGGCAGTTCGACCATGTAGTGCGCGTCGGGCAGGTGCTCGCGCAGCAGGGTCAGCACCTCGTGCGCGTCGAAGGACTCGGTGTGGTGCAGCGCATACTCGTGGGTGGCGGCATCCACCCGGCGAAGGATCGCCGCCCCGTTCGCGCACACCACGAAGTCCGGCGCGATGTCAAGCCTTCGGAGAATCGGCTTCGTCGCGTCCCAGCTGCGTCCGGTCGACAGCATCACCTCGTGCCCCGCGGCGACCGCGTGGGCGACCGCATCCACGACCCCCGGACTCATCGACTCGTCTTCGAGGATCACCGTGCCGTCGATGTCGAGAGCGATGAGGACACGCTCCGGAGTGCCCTCACCCCACACGCCTGCGCGCGCGAGCTCTTCGACCGTCGCCGCCGCATCGGATTCCGGCTCGACCTCGACCCCGCCGGGCTCGGGCAGCGCGTCCGAACTCACGCGATCGGCTCCATGACCTCGAGGCCGCCGAGGAAGGGTCTCAGCACCTCGGGCACGGTCACCGATCCGTCCTCGCGCTGATGTGTCTCCAGCAGCGCGACGATCCACCGCGTGGTCGCCAGCGTGCCGTTCAGCGTTGCGACCGTCTGCGTCTTGCCGCCCTCATCGACCGGAAGGCGGTGGCGGATATTGAGGCGACGCGCCTGATACGTCGTGCAGTTCGAGGTCGACGTCAGCTCGCGGTACGCGTCTTGGGTGGGCACCCACGCCTCGACGTCGAACTTGCGCGCCGCGCTCGAGCCCAGGTCGCCGGCCGCGACGTCGATCACGCGGTAGCTGAGACCGAGGTCCTGCAGCATCGCCTCCTGCATCTGCACGAGACGATCATGCTCGGCCTCGGCAGCATCCGGTGTCGTGTAGATGAACATCTCGAGCTTGTTGAACTGGTGCACCCGGATGATGCCGCGGGTGTCCTTGCCGTACGACCCGGCCTCGCGGCGGTAGCACGTCGACCAGCCGGCGTAGCGCTTGGCGCCCGCGGTCAGATCGAGGATCTCGTCCATGTGGTAGCCGGCCAGCGGAACCTCGCTCGTGCCGACGAGGTAGAGGTCGTCCTCCTCGAGGTGGTAGACCTCGGCGGCGTGCTGGCCGAGGAATCCGGTGCCGCGCATCACCTCGGGCCGCACGAGAGTCGGCGGGATGAGCGGGATGAAACCCGCCTGCAGCGCCCGGTCCAGCGCGAGGTTCATCAGCGCCATCTCGAGGCGCGCACCGATGCCGGTGAGGAAGTAGAAACGACTCCCCGACACCTTGGTGCCGCGCTCCATGTCGATCGCGCCGAGCTTCTCGCCGAGTTCGAGGTGGTCCCGCGGCGTGAAGTCGAAGGTCGGCGGCTCACTGTGCGTCCGCAGCGTGACGAAGTCGTCTTCACCACCGGCCGGAACCCCGTCGATGATGATGTTCTCGACGGCGGCAAGTGCTTCGTCAGCCTGCTGCTCAGCCTCGGTGACGGCCCGCTGCGCCTGCTTGACCTTCTCGCTCAGCTCCTTGGCCTGAGCGACGAGGCCCGCCTTCTCGTCCTTGGGCGCCTGCGCGACGGCCTTGCCGTGGGCGTTCTGCTCGGCGCGGAGCTGCTCGAAGGTGGCGATGGCCGTTCGCCGCACCCGATCGGCTTCGAGCGCCGCATCCACCGTGTCTGCCGAGGAGCCACGGGCTTCCTGCGAGCGCTTGACCAGGTCGGGGTTCTCACGCAGCAGCACCGGATCGATCACGCGCCCAGTCTAATCAGCCGCCGACGACCGACCGGCCGCGGTGATCCGCAGCCCGACAGCGCGGCACGCGCATCCGCGCCCCCTAGTGTGGTGCCCATGGCCCAGGCTTCGGATACGCCCCGAGAGCACGACGATCCTGCATCCGGCGCGCCCGACATCGTCGAAGCCGCGAAACCGGACGACGTCGCGCGGGAGCCCGAGGACATCGCGCCGGACACCGCCGACGGCGAAGGCGAAGCGCGCCGCGTCGACGAAGAGGGCGTCACCGAGCCCATGGGCGGCGGTGCGGAGCGCCCGGCCCCGAAGGCGGCCCTCGTGTACAACCCCATCAAGGTCGACCAGGATCGTCTGCGCAAGGCCGTCGCCCACGAGTCCGAGAAGGCCGGCTGGTCGGAGCCGCTGTTCTACGAGACGACCGTCGACGACCTCGGCGACGACGTCACCCGGCAGGCACTGAAGGCCGGCGCGACGACGGTGCTCGTCGCGGGAGGGGACGGCACCGTTCGCGCCGTCTCCGAAGCCATGGCGGGCACGGGGGTGCCGATGGCGATCATCCCGAGCGGCACCGGAAACCTGCTCGCCCGGAACCTGCGCCTCCCCCTCGACCGACCCGAGCCGATGATCCGCGCCGCGTTCACCGGAACGCAGGTCGCCATGGACATCGGCTTCGCGGTGCTCACCCGCGACGACGGGTCCACGAGCGAGCACGGCTTCGTGGTCATGGGGGGAATGGGCCTCGACGCGGCGATGATCGCCAACACGAACCCCGACCTGAAGAAGACCGTCGGGTGGGTCGCTTACGTCGACGGCGCGGCCCGGTCCCTCGCGAGCGCCAAGCCGTTCCGGGTGATGTACGAGATCCCCGGTCACAAGCTGCACGCTACGCGCGTGCAGTCGGTGCTCTTCGCCAACTGCGGTCGCCTGCCGGCGGGTCTCGACCTCATCCCCGAGGCGTCGATCAACGACGGCGCGCTCGACATCGTCGTGTTCCAGCCCAAGGGGCCGCTCGGATGGCTGCTCGTGTGGCGCCGCGTCGCGTGGGACAACAGCGTGCTGCGACGGTTCCGCGCCGGGCGCCGGGTGCTCCAACTGCGCACGAAGGACAGCGCGGTGCGCTACTCGCGGGGCGTCGGACTGCACGTCGGCGCCGGTGCCGCGCATCCGGTGCAGCTCGACGGCGACGAGTTCGGCGACGCCGTGCGGGCGGATGTGCGCATCGACGCCGGTGCCCTGACCATCGTCGTGCCGGCCGGCCACGACACCTCCCGCCTCTGACGCGCGTCGAAAGGCACGGCGGTCAGCAG
>NZ_DEPK01000134.1:0-1468 GCF_002358725.1 Microbacterium sp. UBA3394 | reverse complement strand
GTCAGCAGCGCTCCGGCAGGGCCCGAACCTGCGGGCTGTCAAGACGCCGGAGCGATTCGCCCGGCGACGCTAGCGTCGGGGCATGGCAAGCCCCTCCCTCGTCTGGTTCCGTGACGATCTGCGCCTCGCCGATCACCCGGCTCTGCGCGCGGCCCTCGACCGCAACGAACCGATCGTGTGCGTCTACGTGCTCGACGAGGAGTCCGACGGGGTCAGGCCTCTCGGCGGCGCGGCCCGATGGTGGCTGCATCACAGCCTCGCGGAGCTTCGGGACCGCCTCGCCGACCGGGGATCGGCGCTCATCCTCCGTCGCGGAGCGGCCGGTCGCGTGATCCGCGACCTGGCCGACGAGATCGGAGCCGGTGCGGTGTTCTGGAACCGACGCTACGGCGGCCCGGAGCGGGACATCGACGCCGACCTCAAGGCCGACCTGCGCGACGGCGGCGTGGAGGTCGCGTCATTCGCGGCGAACGTGCTGTTCGAGCCGTGGACGGTGACGACGGGGGCCGGAAAGCACTTCTCCGTCTACACGCCGTTCTGGAACGCGTGTCAGGAGATGCCCGCGCCGCGCAAGCCGCTCCCGGAGCCGCGCGACGTGCCAGGACCGGGCCGCGCCCCGGCATCCGACGATCTCGACGACTGGGAGCTCCTCCCCACGCGGCCGGACTGGGCGGGTGGCCTGCGCGAGCGGTGGGAGCCGGGCGAGCTGGCGGCGAGACGACGGCTGCGCGAGTTCCTCGACGACGATCTCGGATCCTACGACGCCGCCCGCGACGAGCCGGCCGCCGGCGCGACGTCGCTGCTGTCTCCGCGGCTGAGATGGGGAGAGCTGAGTCCCTACACGATCTGGCACGACACACTCGAGAACGCCGGCTCGGGTGCGCACGCCGCATCCGCTCACGGGTTCCTGTCGGAGGTGGGATGGCGGGAGTTCGCGTGGCACACGCTCTACCACTTCCCGAAACTCGCCGACAAGAACCTGCGATCGGAGTACGACGCGTTCCCCTGGCCTCGCCTGAAGCCGACGAATCTCGAAGCGTGGCAGCAGGGCCGTACGGGATTCCGCATGGTCGACGCCGGCATGAAGGAGCTGTGGGCGTCGGGATACATGCACAACCGCGTGCGCATGGTGACCGCATCCTTCCTCATCAAGAACCTGCTCATCGACTGGCGACACGGCGAGGAGTGGTTCTGGGACACCCTCGTCGACGCGGATGCGGCCAACAACCCGTTCAACTGGCAGTGGGTGGCCGGATCCGGGGCTGATGCGGCACCGTTCTTCCGGGTGTTCAACCCCGAACTGCAGGCGGACAAGTTCGACAAGACAGGGCAGTACGTGCGCGAGTGGGCGCCGGAGTACGCCGATGACACGGACGACGAGCCGGCCGAACCGATGGTCGACCTCAAGGAGACGCGCAAGAGGGCGCTCGACGCGTTCGACGTGGTCAAGCGCTCCCGCTGAACGCGC
>NZ_DEPK01000204.1:10488-11551 GCF_002358725.1 Microbacterium sp. UBA3394 | reverse complement strand
GCCGCGCTTCCAGTAGCCCTTGACCACGATCTGCTCCGCCGGAAGCATCCAGCGCTCGCGCAGAAGCGCCCGTCCGCTCTTCACGATCGCCTGCTCGGCGGCGA
Source organism: Microbacterium sp. UBA3394 (assembly GCF_002358725.1). NCBI lineage: Bacteria > Bacillati > Actinomycetota > Actinomycetes > Micrococcales > Microbacteriaceae > Microbacterium > Microbacterium sp. UBA3394. The sequence goes on along the minus strand of NZ_DEPK01000204.1, from coordinate 11,447 downwards.
CGAATCCGAAGGCGGCGCCGTCTGGTCGCTCGTCCGCTCCGATCCCGTCGAGTGTCGCGGCGAGAGCCGTGCCCGAGGGACCGTCGCCCCGATGGACGAACGAGACCGTCACTCCCGCGGGCACGTTCTGCAGCGGCAGCTCACGGTCTGGCCCCGCCACTTCGATCAGGATGCGTCCGACCGCGTCGGCATCCATCAGTCCGACGAAGCGGCGCATCGCGGGAACGGCCGTCTCGTCCCCGGCGAGGAACCAGGCGTCGGGTCGTCCGGCCATGACCGCGGAGCCGCGCGGTCCGCCCACGCCCGCCGGAGAGCCGAGGGGAGCGTGGGCCGCCCAGGGCGCGCCGACGCCCTGGTCGCCGTGGACGGCGAACTCCAGGTCGAGCCATCCCTCGTCGGCGTCCCATGCGAGGGGGGTGTACTCCCGGCTCGGCGAGGAACGGAGCTCTTCCACCGTCGAGGTCTCGCCGTCGGGGAAGAAGACGCGGATGTGGTCGTCGGCGCCCAGCGAGGTGAAGCCGACCAGGTCGTCGCCGGTCAGTCGCACGCGCACGTACTCGGGAGTGAGCCACTCCCGGGCGGTCAGCGTCGTCCACCGGAACCGGAGCTCGAGTGGCCGGCGTTCGATGCGGAAAGTGGGTGTCTCAGCCGAGGAAGTCATCGTGACTTAGGCTAGCCTAAGTCGGCTTGGAGGCGTCTGACCTCGAACGATCGGTTCAGACCTGTGCGCCGTCGTCGTCGGGATCCTCGAGGCCGACCCGGCGACCGCGCCAGGATTCGTACGCGATGAGCCATCCGATCGAGATCGCCCCGGCGAGGATCACGCCGAGCCACACGTTCTGCAGGATCAGCCCGATCAGCACGCCGACGACGAACAGCAGAACGGTGCCGAGCAGCCACTGGAGCCGGCCGCGCGGAAACCCGGTGCGAGGTTCAGACATGTCGCCAGCCTACGGGCA
>NZ_DEPK01000204.1:0-10101 GCF_002358725.1 Microbacterium sp. UBA3394 | reverse complement strand
GGTGACGGGCCGCCGGCATCCGTGGGAGTGTGGAGCGCATGAGCGCCGTGATCACTCCCGCACCGTCCGCACTGACCCTGGGCACATCCGGACTCGGGCGAGACACCGAAGTCGGCTCCGTCGAGGAAGCGACCGCGGTCGACCTCGTGCTGGCCCTGCTGCGGAGCGACCACGCGCTCCTCGACACCTCCAACGCCTACGCCGGGGGCCGCTCGGAAGCCGTGATCGGCAAGGCGCTGGCCGCACTCGGCCCGGACGAGGTCAGCTCGGCCGGGCAGCCACCGGTGGTCACGAAGGTCGATTGCGATCCCGAGACCGGCGTCTTCGACCGTGACCGCGTGCTGCGCTCCTACGAGGAATCCCTCGCGCGGCTGGGCGTGGATCGCGTCTCCCTAGTGCACCTGCACGACCCGTTCACGATCACCTTCGAGCAGGCGGTCGCCCCGGGCGGTGCGCTCGACGGGATGCGGCATCTGCGCGACACCGGTGCCGTCGATGCGATCGGCATCGCCGCCGCGCCCGCATCCCTCGTGCAGCAGTACGTCGATACCGGCGCCTTCGACGCTGTACTGTGCCACAACCGCTTCACGCTCGTCGACCAGACCGCGCGCGCCCTGTTCGAGGACGCGAAGTCGCGGGGGATGACGGTCTTCAACGCTGCGCCCTTCGGCGCCGGACTGCTCGCCAAGGGGTCGGCCTCCGGGGCTCGCTACGGCTATCGCGAGGTGCCCGACGACCTGCGGCGCTGGGTGCAGGCGGCCGAAGAGGTGTGTGCGGCGAACGGGGTCTCGCTGCGGGCTGCTGCGCTCCACTTCTCGCTGCGGTCACCGCTGGTCGATTCGACCGTCGTCGGGGTCTCGTCTCCGTCGCGCCTCGCCGAGCTCGACGAGCTCGCGGCGACTCCCGTGCCCGATGACGTCTGGGGCGCGCTCGAAGACCTCGGGCCCGCGCCGTCGAACGTGGACGCCTGAGGTCAGTCGTCGCCTCCGGCCGCCCACGCGATCGCCGCTTCTTCGCGGTCGACGGCGAAGAAGCGCAGGTCGCCGGGGAAGAGGAACGCGAGGCTGTGGATGATCTCGGCGATGACGGAGTGTCCCGTGACGACGGCGCAGCGGCCCCACACGCGGCGCGGCTTGCCGGACAGAAGCGTGTCCTGCCACATCGCGCCGAGCGAGTATCGCTCGAACCGGTCACCCAGCACCATCACGAGGTTCACCTTTTCGTGCGTGGACAGTGCTCGGTCCAGGGCCGGATCCAGCACCTTCTCGTAGTCTTCGGCGGTCACGTCGCCGACGGCGCGAAAGCCGAGGACGCCGTCGGGAACATCGTCGATCGTCTCGATCATGACCTCATCGTCGCGCGGACGAGGCACCGCGTCCACCCCTCCGGCGTCAGCCGTCAGCGGTCGCGATGGTCTTCCGGATGCAGCCGGGGCGCGCGACGCGGCTCACGAACCCCGCCCGCGGCGAGGAGCCGGATGACGCGCTGCCGGTGGCCCGGCCATGCGGACAGCAGTTGCAGCATCCCGTCGTCGTCGGTGCGCGAACCCGTGAGGGCGTAGCCGACGTGGTGAGCGAGGTGATAATCGCCCACGCTCACCGCATCGGAGTCGCCGAGCGCGCGGATGCGCGTCTCCGCCGAGGTCCACGGCCCGATGCCCGGTTGCGAGATGAGGATGCGGTCGACCGCCTCACCGTCGGCGGCGTCGGCGATCGCGCGCTCGAGGGCATCGCCGCGGCGGGCGGCTCGGACCACCGTCTGCGACTGCGGCGGCTCCAGTCCCGCGCGGTGCCACGCCCACGACGGGACGCGTCGCCAGCCGTCGATCGACGGCGGCGCGAACATCGGCACCGGTGTCGGTCCGGGGGCGCGCTCGCCATACCAGGTGACGATGCGACGCCAGGCCGCGAAGGCCTGCATGCCGGTGACCTTCTGCTCGAAGATGGCGCTCGCCAGGGCCTCGAAGACGAGATCGGTGCGGCCGAGCCGCAGCCCCGGATGGCGATGGTGCACATCGGCGACAAGTGGGTGGGGCGACGGATCGAAGCCGTCGGTGGTGTCGTGCTCCCCGCACAGGCCGGGCACCTGCGCCAGCGCCCACGATGCGCCGGGGCCCCATGCTGCAGCGCGGATCGTTCCGGGGGAGGTCTCTCGAAGCGCGAGCGTCGCGATGCCGATCGGGGTGCGGCTCGCGCGCCAGATGACGGTGCCGGCGAGGACCATCGTCGGGTCGTTGGCGCCGTGGCGCTGGAACAGCACCGTGCGACGCAGGTCGAAGGGATGCCGAGGGCGGTACTCGGTCTCGAGGGGGCGGCCGCCGTGAGCGACGCGCAGGCCACGCACCGGTGTGCGCGACGTCGTCGCGCGGACCGGCATGCTCATGGTGCACACCCTATGTCGTCACGCCGACACGCATCCGGGTGCGCGGGCGCGAAGTGTGTCAGAAGCGGTCGGGCGAGGGGGTGCCGTGTCCGTAGCGGATGACGACGTCGGCGTGTCGGTCGAAGCGATACCCAACCCCGCGCACGGTGCGCACGATGTCTTCGTAGCGACCGAGCTTGGCGCGAAGGCGACGCACGTGCACGTCGATGGTGCGCTCGCCGGGTGCTTCCTCGTCGGATGACGCGCGCCACAGCGACGCGACGAGCTCGGCACGCTCGATCGTCGACCCCTCGCGCAGCACGAGGTACTGGAGGAGCTCGAACTCCTTGAAGGTGAACGCGGCCGACTCGCCGTCGATGAGCACACGCTTGCGGGAGATGTCCACGACGACGCCGCGCACGGCATCCTTCTCGGCTTCTTCTTCGTCGCGCTTTGTGCGGGCGACGGCGGCCGGCTCGTGCAGGGCGAGGCGGACGACGTCGACGTCGCGTCCACCCGCGCCGGTGGGGGAGAGGGCGACGGTCGCGTAGGTCTCCGCGGACGGCGCGAGGTTGGCGACGGTGCGGCGGAGCGCATCCACGAGCACGCCGAGGTCGACCCCCGCGGCCGCGGCCTTCGCCTCGTCGAGCCCCACGTAGAGGGCGAATCCGCGCGGCTCGGTGCCCGGCGGGAGCGTGCGCGCGGCCGATGCGGCCGGCGCCGGTTCGGGGTCGGCGACGGTGGGGACGGGCCCGGTCACGGCGCGCAGATGGCGAGCGGGAGGGGTCGGGCGGTCGAGGAGAGCGGTGGTCGACATGATGGGTCCTCAGCGGTGGGAATCCGGCCGGGTGCGGCTCAGGGGATTCACGTGTGTGTTGCGATGCGGCCCGTCGAATGGGCCGGAAGCGACGCCTTCGAGTACCCGGGGTCGGGGTACGCAGTGGTGCGTCGGGAACTCGGGTCGGAGCGAGAGAAGACCGTCGAGTCCAGCGGGGGTCACCGAATCAGCGACACATTCGACAACACATGACAGCGCGACCGGCAACCATCATGCCGGCAGTCCCGTTCGCCTCCAGGGCGGACAGAGAGCGTGCGTCGTCAGTCATGCGCCCGATTATGACCGAACGTGTCGCTATGCGTCAAATCGCGAAGGACGATGACGCTCCGCACGGGCCGATGTGGCAGATCGCTCAGTCCCGCACCCATGGGGATGTCGTGCGAGGGTGCACGCGTTTGTTGTTTGTGGCGCGAAACTACTTGCAAGAAGCCGTCACATGTGTTTCGATGTCGTCGAAGCGTTTAGCGAAGCGCTTCGATAAGCATCGTGGACGACGGAGTCGGAATGGCGAACATCAACGAGGTGGCGAAGGCTGCCGGTGTGTCGATCAGCACCGTCTCGTATGCGCTGAGCGGAAAGAGGGCGGTCTCTCCCGACACGCGCCGTCGCATCGAGAAGGCCGTCCAGGATCTCAACTATCTTCCGAACGCCGGGGCCCGCATGCTCGCCGGGCGGCGCACGCAGATCTTCGCCCTCACCGAGCCTCTTCGCAAAGACACTCACGCACCGACGCACATGGCATTCGTGCTGGCGGCCAGCGTCGCCGCCCGCCGCCACGACTACGACGTGCTCCTCCTGACCGAGGAGGAGGCTCAGCAGGGGATGCGGCGCGTCGCCGCCAATCGACTGGTCGACGCCATCCTGGTGCTCGACGTCGCACCCGACGATCCGCGGGTGGGGCTCGCGCGGTCCATCGCGTCGCCGACGGTGTTCATCGGCGTTCCTCGCGACAATGCGGGTCTGATCTGCGTCGACCTCGACTTCGAGGCGGCAGCCGCTCGCGCGGTCGACCTTCTGGCAGACGCCGGCCACACGTCGATCGGCCTCGTCGGGCAAGCCGAAGCCGCCTACGAGAAGTCCAATTTCCCGCCACGCGTGAGGGGGGCCTTCCTTCGCCGCGCCGAGGTGCGGGATGTCGAGGCGGTGCATGGCACGTCGGGCGAGGCGCGGGCGAGTCGCACGGCGGCACGGCGGACCGTAGCCGACATGATCTCCCGCGGCGCGACGGCTCTCGTGCTCCATACGGCGGAGGAAGCGCACGGCTCCATCCTGGCGGAGCTGTCCGAGCGCGGCCTGCGGGTGCCGGAAGACATCTCGGTGGTGTCGGTGGGCGCTTCGTTCGACACCGCCACCCTCGAGACGCCGATCGACTCGTTCCCGCTCGATCCGCAGGCGTCCTGCGATGCGGCCGTCGACCTCGCGCTCGCCGCTGTCGACGGTCACCCGGAGCCCGCAGTGCACCTGATAGCGCCGCGGTACCACGCGCACGGGTCCATCGGCCCGCGCCACGAGAGGGCGGTGGCCTGATCATGGTGGAGCGGAAGACGCCCACGCCCGCAATCGAAGCGCTTCGACGATCGACCTCCCTCGTATGGTTCGGCGGCGATTACAACCCGGAGCAGTGGCCGGAGGCGGTGCTGCTGGAAGACATCGATCTCATGCAGCAGGCTGCGGTGAACACCGCGACGCTCGGCGTCTTCTCCTGGGCTGCCCTCGAGCCGAAGCCGGGGGAATACGACTTCGGCTGGCTCGACGCCGCGCTCGACCGCCTGCACTCCGCGGGCGTCAAGGTCATCCTCGCGACGCCGACCGCGTCTCCTCCGCCGTGGTTCTCCCGGCTGCACCCCGAGGCGCTGCCCGTAACGCCCGACGGCGTGCGGCTCATCCACGGCAGCCGCGACACCTACAATCCCGCCGCTCCGGCGTACCGAGGCGCTGCCCGCCGCATCACCCGAGTGCTGGCCGAGCGCTACGGCGACCACCCGGCGCTGGCGATGTGGCACCTGCACAACGAGTACGGCACGGTCTCCTATGGCACGGTCACCGACGTCGCCTTCCGTGAGTGGCTGCAGGATGCTTACGGAGACCTCGACCGTGTGAACGCGACCTGGAACACGGCCTTCTGGTCACAGGTGTACTCCTCGTGGGAGGACATCCACGCGCCGCAGAGGACGCAGTACATTCCGAACCCCTCGCACCTCCTCGATTTCAAGCGCTTCAGTTCGGACATGCTGCTGCGCTGCTTGCGTGACCAGCTCGAGATCGTGCGAGAGGTGACGCCCGGCGTACCGACGACCACGAACTTCATGCTTCCGACGTGGCATCACTACGACGAATGGGACTTCGCGCGTGAGCTGGATGTCGTCTCGATCGACCACTACCCGGAAGACGGCCCCTCGGGCGACGCGCAGGTGGCTTTCGCGGCGGATCTGGCCCGGTCCTTCGCGGGCGGTCGGCCGTGGCTCCTGATGGAACAGGCGACGTCGTTGGTCTATGACTACGCCGGCGGTCGCATGCTCGCCAAGGCGCCCGGGCGCATGCGCCGCAACACCTATCAGTACCTGGCGCGCGGATCCTTCGGATCGCTGTTCTTCCAATGGCGGGCGCCGCGTGTCGGTGCGGAGTTCTTCCACTCGGCGATGGTGCCCCACGTCGGTCCTGACTCCCGCATCTTCCGGGAGATCCGCGACCTCGGCGCCGAGCTCGCAGGCGTCCCCGAACTGTCGGCCGATCCGATCGAGGGGCGCGTCGTCGAAGCGCGCGCGGCGATCGTGTGGGACTCGACGGCGTGGTGGGCCACCGAGACGCGAATGCTGCCCTCTGCCGACGTCGCTTATCTCCCGGCGCTTCGCCGCGTGCACGAGGCGTTGTGGCGGTCCGGCGTGACGGCCGACTTCGTCGACCCGAACGGCGACCTCTCGCAGTACGACCTCGTCCTGGTACCCAGCATGATCGCCGTGAGCGACTCCCAACGGGAGGCGTTCGACCGTTTCGTCGCGAACGGTGGACACCTGGCTGTCTGGTACCTCTCCGGATCGACCGACGAGCACCTGCGCGTGCGTGAGGGAAGCTATTCGGCGGCGTTCGCCGAACTCGCCGGCGTGCGGGTGGAAGAGCATGCGCCGCTCCGGGACGGCCAAAACCTCACTCTCAGCGAGGGAACATGCGCGTCGGCCTGGAGTGAGGTCCTCCACGTACGCGGGGCCGAGGTGGTCGCGTCCTATGGCGCCGACGCGCCGGCGGTCATCGCACCCGGCTCGGCAGCCATCACCCGCAACGTCCGCGGCTCGGGAGTCGTGCACTACTTCTCCACGCGCGTGGAGGGCGACGATCTGCAACGCCATCTTGCGCGCATCGTCGCCGACGCGGGCATCGAGACCGCAGTGCTTCCCGACGGCGTCGAGCACGTCGTGCGACGCACGAAGACCGGCGCGCTGCGCATCTTCATCAATCACACCGAGCGGGCGCAGACCGTTCGGGCCGCCGGCAGGAACGTCCTGTCGAACACGGATGTCGACGGCGACGTCGCCGTCGCACCGGGCGATGTCCTCATCGTCCGGATCGAGACCTCACCCGAGGGTTCACGCAAGTGACCGAGAAAGGAGTGCCGACGATGGCACACAGCAGTACCTGGAGAAAGCGCGGCCTGGCCGCGACCGGACTGGCGGCGGCAGCCGCGCTCGCGCTCGCGGGATGTTCCGGAGGAAGCGATGGCGGTTCCGGCGACGACGGTGCCGCGGAAGACGTGACGATCGAGTTCTGGGGCTGGGTCCCGGGCCTCGAGGACGCGGTCGCCGAATGGAACGAGAACAACCCCGCCATCCAGGTGGAGTTCTTCCGGATGACCGGCGACGACGGCGACAAGATCCCCGCCGCGATCGACGCCGGCACGGCCCCCGACGTCGTCCAGATGTCCGCGCACTCGCTGCCGGGTCACATCATCAACAATCGGCTCACCGACCTGACCCCGTACGTCGACGGCCTGGCTGAGGACTTCACCGCCAGCTCGTGGGGCACGGTCTCCTTCGGAGATGCGGTGTATGGCATCCCGCAGGATTCCGGCCCGACCGGTCTGATGTACCGCACCGACATCTTCGAGGAGTACGGCATCGAGGTTCCCACCACGTGGGAGGAGTACGTGCAGGCAGGCCGCGATCTGAAGGCTGCCAACCCCGACATCTACATCGCTCAGTTCTCGCCCAATGAGGCGGGCCTGTGGATGGAGACCGTGTGGCAGAACGAAGGCAGCTTCTTCCAGATCGAAGACGACGCCTGGGACGTCACCGTCAACGGGCCGGAGAGCCTGGAGGTCGCCGAGCTCTGGCAGACGCTCCTCGACGAAGACCTCGTGAAGGTCGTCGAGATGTGGACGCCCGAGTACTGGGCCGAGGTGAACGCGGGCACGATCGCCACCATCAACTACGCGGCATGGTTCCCGGTGCTGCTCGAGGAGAGTGCGGAGTCGACCAGCGGGAACTGGGCGGTCGCGGACACCCCGCTGTTCTCCGGCAAGAACACCGCCGGAGAATCGGGCGGAAGCGTGAACGTGGTCACGGCGAACTCCGACCACCCGGAGCAGGCCGTCGAGTTCATCACCTGGCTGAACTCCAGTGAGTCCGGAGTCGAGTACCTCATCGACGGCGGGGTCTTCCCGTCGGCGGTCACCGGCCTGTCGAGCGAGTCGCTCCTGCAGCCGTCGGAGTTCTACGGCGGTCAGGTCATCAACGAAGTCTTCGCGGATGCCGCGGAGCGGGTGCCCGGCACGTGGACGGCCGGCCCGACCCATGACCTCACGGTCAACGCCCTCAAGGACGAGTTCGGGCGCGTCGCCAACGGCGAGATCACCTTTGAAGAGGCTCTCGACAACGTTCAGGACATGACGGTCGAGGAGCTCGAGGCGATGGGCCTCAACGTCGCATCATGACCTCGACAGCCGTCCCGACGCGCACGTCCCCCCGCCGCATTCGCGGCGGGTGGGGCGTGCGCCTCGCCCCGTACCTCTTCCTCGCGCCGTTCATCATCCTGTTCGTCGTCTTCCTCATCCTCCCGATCCTGACGGCGCTGTGGATGAGCTTCTTCTCGGTGCAGCGCGGCGGACTCGGGTTCGACAACAGCAACGACCTGGCCTTCGTCGGCCTGGACAACTACATCCGCGCGTTCCAGGACCAGGGATTCCTCGAGAGCTTCGGGCGTGTGCTCCTGTTCGGCGTGGTGCAGGTTCCGGTCATGATGATCCTCGCGATCACGCTGGCGCTCCTGTTCGATTCCGCCGTCGTTCGCGCCAAGCGCTTCTTCCAGCTCAGCGTCTTCCTGCCCTATGCGGTCCCGTCCGTCGTCGCTGCGCTCGTGTGGGGCTTCCTCTATCAGCCGCGCGTGAGCCCGATCGTCGAGGGACTGGCCTCCATCGGCATCTCGGTCGACTTCCTGGCGCCGGGAACGGTGCTGTGGTCGATCGCGAACGTCACGATCTGGACCGTCACGGGCGTGAATGTCATCATCATCTTCGCCGCCTTGCAGACCGTTCCGCGCGAGATGTACGAAGCCGCACGCATGGACGGTGCGGGTGAATTCCGCACGGCTCTGCAGATCAAGCTCCCGATGGTGCTGCCGGCCGTCGTGCTGACCACCCTGTTCTCGATCATCGGCACGCTGCAGCTGTTCAACGAGCCGATGACCCTGCGCTCGATCACCTCGAACGTCACGGGCGACTACACGCCGAACATGGCGATCTTCCAGGCGACGACACTCGGCGGCAACATCAACCTCGGCTCGGCGATGGCCATCATCCTGGGCATCGCGACCTTCATCCTCTCGATCGTCCTGTCGGTGTTCCAGAACCGCAAGAAGGGAGCGTCGGCATGACCACGCAGATCGCACCTGCGCCCGAGACGGCCGCGCACCCCTCGGTCGCACCCTCGCCCCGCAGACGTCAGCAGGTGTATGCCGAAGGCGAGCGACCGAGCCGCACAGCCCGCACCGTGGGCTGGATCTTCATGATCGCCGTGACGCTCTACTTCCTGGTGCCCGTCTACTGGCTCATCGTGGCGTCCACCAAGTCCACCGGAGACCTCTTCTCCACCCCGGGATTCCTCTTCGCCGATTTCAATCTGTGGCAGAACCTGGTCGATCTCACCGAGCAGGCCGACGGCATCTACTGGCGGTGGATGTTCAACTCGCTCATCTACTCCGGCCTCGGCAGCGTGCTCATGACCTTCATCAGCGTCATCTCCGGATACGCGCTGGCGATGTACCGCTTCCGCGGTCGGACCGTGATCCTCGCGGCGGCACTGGGCAGCATGCTCGTGCCGCAGACCGTTCTCGCGCAGCCGACCTACGTGCTGCTGGTCGAGATGGGGCTCAACAACACCATGTGGGGCGTGCTGCTGCCGAGCCTCGTGTACCCGTTCGGGGTCATGCTCGGCTTCATCTACGCCCAGACGAGTGTGCCGATGGAGCTGCTCGAGGCGGCCCGTCTCGACGGGGCGAGCGAGTGGCGAGCGTTCTGGTCGATCGCGCTGAAGCTGCTGACGCCCGGCGCGGTGACCATCCTGCTGTTCGCGTTCATCGGCAGCTGGAACAACTTCATGCTGCCGCTCCTGGTGCTCAGTGATGCGCGGCTGCAGCCTGTCACAGTGGGTCTCTCGGGATGGAGCCAGGCGGCGATCACGATCCCGGGACTGCAGACCCTGGTGATCATCGGCTCGCTCCTGTCGATCATCCCGATCATCATCGTGTTCGTGTCGCTGCAGCGCTACTGGCGCTCGGGGCTCGCCGCGGGCGGGATGAAGTTCTGACCCGATGACGGTGCTGAGATACACCACGGCGAGCGATACCTGGCTCGACCGTCTCCCGCTGGGGGACGGTCGAGTCGGCCTGATGGTCGGTGCCGACGCGTCCGCGCG
>NZ_DEPK01000273.1:15396-29939 GCF_002358725.1 Microbacterium sp. UBA3394 | reverse complement strand
AGGCTCGCTCGCGTTCGCCGATCGTTCACCCGGCGGCTACCGCAGCCCAATAGACCTGACGGGTATCCCTGCACACCCGACACCCGTCAGGACGGTCATGCCCTCAGCCACGTTCAGACGCGCGGTCGCCGTTGCCACCACGGCAGCAGCAACCTGTGCGCTCGCCTTCGTCCCGATCACCGCGGCCGGCGCCGCCGTGATCGATCCTCCCGTCACCGACACCAGCGAGAGCGCCACGCTCGAGCTGACGCCGATCGGCACGTATGAGACCGGCATCTTCGACGCTTCCGCCGCCGAGATCGTCCACTCCTACGGCGACCGCCTGTTCGTCGTGAACGCGCAGGCCGGCACGGTCGAGGCTCTCGACGCCGCCAACCCGTCGGCGCCGACGAAGATGTTCGACATCTCCAGCGCGGGCGTCGCCAACTCGCTTGCCGTGCGGGAGGACGGCCTCGGGGTGATCGCGTTCGAGGACGAGGACAAGACGGCGCCCGGACGCCTGGTGTTCTTCGATGCGGACTTCGTGCCGGACGGCGACGCCTCGCCGATCCTCGGAGAGGTCACCGTGGGCGCCCTCCCCGACATGGTCACCATCTCGGAGGACGGCACCTACGCGGTCGTCGCGAACGAGGGCGAGCCGGCCGACGACTTCTCGGTCGACCCCGAGGGATCGATCGGCATCGTCACGCTGCCCGCCGAGAAGGCGGCGCCGGCACAGGACGCCGTCCGAACGGCGGGATTCGGCGCGTTCGAGGGCGAGAACCTTCCAGCCGACGTGCGCGTGTTCGGTCCCGACGTGGCCGCGCCCGATCAGGGCGAGACGGCACTCGAGGCGAACCGCGTCAGTCGCAACCTCGAGCCCGAGTACGTCGCAATCGCCGACGGCACCGCCTACGCCGCCCTGCAGGAGGCCAACGCTGTCGCCGTCGTCGACCTGGCCTCGGCGACGGTCACCGACATCTGGCCTCTCGGCTTCAAGGACTACTCCGTGGAAACGCTCGACGCGAGCGACCGTGACCCCGAGGACGCGCCGACCTACAATCAGGCCTCCTACGAGGGGCTCTACGGCGTCTACATGCCCGACGGCATCGAGGCGTACGAGGTGGGCGGACAGACCTACCTCGTCACCGCGAACGAGGGCGACAGCCGCGAGTGGGGCGAGTTCATCGACTCCGTGCGTGCGAAGGACCTCGGCGACGTCGACGAGACCGACGCGCCGGCCGTCTGCGAGACCAGCCCGCTCGCCGGGATGCTCGAGGACGAAGACCTCGGTCGCCTGAACGTCCTGACCGACATGGGCCTGAACGACGAGGGCACCTGCTTCGACGAGCTCTATACGCTCGGCGGACGCTCCTTCTCCATCTGGACCACCGACGGCGAGCTCGTCTTCGACTCCGGCAGCGACTTCGAGGAGGTCACCGCCGCAGCGGCTCCCGAGTTCTTCAACTCCAACCACACCGAGTCGAACCTCGAGGGGCGCAGCGAGGACAAGGGCCCGGAGCCGGAGAACCTCGCGATCGGCACCGTGGGCGACCGCACGTACGCCTTCATCGGCCTCGAGCGGGTCGGCGGCGTGATGACCTACGACATCACCGACCCGGCGAACGCGACCTACATGAGCTACCTCAACAACCGCGACTTCTCCGTCTCGGTGGAGGATGCGATCGACGACTACGATCCCGAGAACGCCGACCACCGGGCGACGCTCTCGAGCGCCGGCGACCTCGGTCCGGAGGGTCTGGAGTTCATTCCGGCCTCCCAGTCGCCGATCGGCGAGCCGCTGCTGGCAGTCGGCAACGAGGTGTCCGGCACCACGACCGTCTACGCGATGGGGAACCCGAACGTCACCGAGATCGACATCCTGACGATCAACGACTTCCACGGGCGCCTCGAGGCGGGCACGTCGGGCGAAGCCGGCGCCGGCGTTCTCGCGGGCATCGTCGAGGACTTCGAGGCCCGCAACCCCAACACCCTGTTCGTCTCGGCCGGTGACAACATCGGCGCATCGACCTTCACGTCGTTCTCGCAGCAGGACAACCCGACGATCGACGCGCTCCTCGAGGCGGGCCTGGATGTCGGCGCTGTCGGCAACCACGAGTTCGACCGCGGGTTCGCCGACCTCAGCGACCGGGTGATCCCCCGATTCGGCGGGAACACCGACGACACCGTCACCGAGGAGGAGATCGCGGCGGGGCTGCCCTACAACCTGGGCGCGAACGTCTACGACAGCGAGACCGGCCTGCCGGTGCTTCCGGAGTACGCGATCAAGACGGTCGACGGGGTCGACATCGGGTTCATCGGAACCGTCACGCCGGACACCGCCACCATGGTCGACCCGGCCGGGATCGAGGGGATCGAGTTCGGCGACGAGCTCGAGGCGGCCAACCGCGTCGCCGCGCAGATCGCCGACGAGACCGACGTGCTGATCCTGCTCACCCACTCCGGTGCGGCCACGAGCGACTGCGAGGCCCTCGCGGCCGACCAGGCAGGCTTCGGCTCGCTCGCCACCGGCGCCTCGGCCGACATCGACGCGATCGTCTCGGCGCACACGCACCAGACCTACGCGTGCGACGTCGCCGTCGAGGGGACCGACGGCGACACCCGCCCGGTCATCCAGGCCTTCGAGTACGGCAAGGCGATGGGCCTGCTGAACATCGACTGGGACACCCAGGCCGAGGAGCTGATCTCCATCCAGGCATCCACGTTCCTCACCGCCGGACTCGCCGAGCCCGACGCCGAGGTGCAGGCGATCGTCGACGCGGCGGTCGCCGAGGCCGACGAGGTCGGCTCCGTGCCCGTCGGAGAGATCAGCGCCGACATCCTTCGCGGCGGCACACCGTCGGGAGCGGACCGCGGCGTGGAGTCGTCGATGGGCAACTGGGTCGCCGACGTGTACCTCTGGGCCACGTCCAACCCGTCCTACGCCGGCACCCCCGCCGAGATCGCCCTGATGAACCCGGGCGGCCTGCGCGCCGACCTCGCCTACGCGCCTGACGGCGTCATCACCTACAAGGAAGCGGCCGAGGTCCAGCCCTTCGCGAACACCCTCGTGACGATGACCCTGACGGGCGCGCAGATCGAGGAGATCCTCGAAGACCAGTGGAAGGCCGAGGGCGACCGCCCGAAGCTGCACCTCGGCGTCTCCGAAGGATTCACCTACGAGTACACCGAGTCCGACCCGCGCTCCGGCGACATCACCGAGATGTTCTACGAGGGCGAGCCGATCGCAGCCGATGACACCTTCACCGTCGTCACGAACTCCTTCGTCGCCAACGGCGGAGACGGGTTCCCGACGTTCACCGAGGGCACCGACCGCACCGACACCGGGCAGGTCGACCTCACGGCCACCGTCGCCTACTTCGAGGCGTTCGACGTCGTCGACCCGGCGCCGCTCGGTCGCGCGATGGTCGCCGGTTCGGAGAACCCCGGGGGCGAGACCCCCGGGGGCGAGAACCCCGGCACCGGCAACCCCGCTCCCGAGCCGACCGACCCGGGCGGGGAGCTCCCGGGCACCGGCGAGCAGACCGGTGGGGACTGGGCCGAGGTGACGCTCAGCAACGACGGCCGGGTCGAGCAGGGCGGAACCCTGACCGTCACGCTGACGGGCCTCGAGGCCGGCCAGCAGGTCGCCGCCACCCTGTTCAGCGACCCCATCAAGGTCACCGGCATCCCGGCGGCGAGCACGGATGGCAGCATCCGCTTCTCGGTCGAGATCCCGGCGGACTTCGAGCTCGGTGCGCACCGCATGGTGATCACCACCGACGGTGAGGACCCGATCGAGATCGGTGTCGACGTCGTCGAGGAAGGCGCCCTGGCCGCCACCGGCGCGGAGCTGCCGTGGGGCATCGCCCTGGGCGGCGCGTTCCTCCTCGTCGCCGGCGGTGTCGCCTTCGCGATCCGTCGTCGTCAGACCGCGTAACCCGCATCCCTCCGACGGCCCTCGATCCCCACAAGGGGTCGGGGGCCGTCGCCGTCTCCCCCGCTGTCTCCGCCGCCTCCGCCGCGGGGGCCGGCCCGCCTCCGCCGCTGCGGAGGGCCTGTCCGCGCATCCCCCTTCACCCCTCGAGAGGAGATCCCCCTTCGAGAGGACGGAAACGGCGGTCGGAGTCCTCTGCAGGCGGGATGTCCTCTTGATGTCTCGCCGCGGGGGCCGTCCACGTCCTCGCCGCGGGTGCCGCCGCCTCCGCCGCTGCGGGGTCAGAGGCGTTCGAGGATCGTGGCGTTCGCGAGACCGCCGCCCTCGCACATGGTCTGCAGGCCGTAGCGCCCGCCGCACTGCTCGAGCGCATCGACCAGGGTCGCCATCAGCCGGGTCCCGGATGCGCCGACGGCGTGCCCGAGGGCGATCGCTCCGCCCCACGGGTTCACGATCTCGGGATCGACGTCGAACTCGCGCTGCCACGCGAGCGGCACCGAGGCGAAGGCTTCGTTCACCTCGAACACGTCGATGTCATCCACAGCCAGGCCGCTGCGGTCGAGGATGCGGCGGGTCGCCGGGATCGGTCCGGTCAGCATGAGCAGCGGATCGTCGCCGACGACCGCGAACGAGTGGAAGCGGGCGCGCGGCGTAAGGCCGAGGGCCGCGGCCGTCTCCTCCGCCATGATGAGCACGGCCGACGCGGCATCCGTCAACGGCGAGGAGGAGCCGGCGGTGATGCGCCACTCGACCCGCGGAAAGCGCGCCGCGAGCTCGTCGGTGCGGAACGCCGGTGACAGCCCGGCGAGCGCGTGCACCGTCGTGCCCTCGCGCACCGTCTCATCGAACGCGACCGCGTCGGATCCGCCCGCGAGCACGGGGGTCACCTGGCGATCGAACCACCCGCGCCGCCAGGCCTCGGCCGCGCGCCGGTGGGACTCCGCGGCGAAAGCGTCGAGCTCGTCACGCATGATCTCCCAGCGGTCCGCGATGAGCTCCGCCGACACCCCCTGGTTCACCAGCCCCTCGGGGTAGCGGCGACGGATGCCGTCCGGCACACTGCCGCCGGCGGTCGACGATCCGAGCGGCACCCGGCTCATCGATTCGACACCGCCCGCGATGACGACGTCGTAGGCGCCCGCGATCACCCCCTGCGCGGCGAAGTGCGCGGCCTGCTGGCTCGACCCGCACTGACGATCGATCGTCGTGGCCGGAACCCTCTCGTCGAATCCGGCGGACAGCACGGCCTGGCGCGCGATGTTCATCGCCTGATCGCCGAGCTGGCTGACGCATCCCAGGATGACGTCATCGACCTGCGCGGACTCGAGTCCGTTGCGTTCGAGAAGCGCGGTGAGCACGATACCGGCGAGGTCGGCGGGGTGGACCCCGCTCAGCGCCCCGCCGGGCTTTCCCCGGCCCGACGGTGTGCGGACGGCGTCGACGATGACGGCGGATCGCATGTCGCGATCCTCTCACGCCGCGTCGCCGCGGGACAGATCAGCCCGCGGCCTCCTCGGGGCGCTCGGCGACGTCGACGGCGGCGGTGTCGGGCACGTACCCGGCCACGTGTCGTTCATCCGGCCCGCTGTAGTCGGACAGGGGACGGATGAGCGCATTCGAGGCCTGCTGCTCCATGATGTGCGCCGTCCAGCCCACGACGCGCGCGGCGACGAACAGCGGCGTGAAGGTGGGGGTGTCGAAGCCCATGAGGTTGTAAGCGGGCCCGGACGGGTAGTCGA
The DNA here is from genome assembly GCF_002358725.1 of Microbacterium sp. UBA3394. Classification (NCBI taxonomy): domain Bacteria; kingdom Bacillati; phylum Actinomycetota; class Actinomycetes; order Micrococcales; family Microbacteriaceae; genus Microbacterium; species Microbacterium sp. UBA3394. The sequence continues at coordinate 24,284 of NZ_DEPK01000273.1, read as the reverse complement.
GGTTCGGGTAGATGCCCTTGCGCCCGATGAACTCCGCCTCGAGGGCGTCGTAGAGCGCGGCGACCTCGGGGCGGTCGTAGTGCGACACGAGGGAGTCGAGTGCGGCCTTCATGGTCGGCACGCGGGAGTCGCCCCGCTTGTAGACACGGTGGCCGAAGCCCATGATCTTGCGCTTGCCGGCGAGGGCGTCATCCAGCCACGGCGAGACGTTTCCGGCGTCGCCGATCTCGTCGAACACGTGCAGCACCGCCTCGTTCGCGCCGCCGTGCAGCGGGCCCTTGAGGGCGCCGACCGCGCCGGTCACGGCGGAGTACAGGTCGCTCAGGGTCGACGCGATCACCCGCGCGGTGAAGGTGGACGCGTTGAACGAATGCTCGGCGTAGAGGATCATCGACCGGTTGAACGCGTCGACGACGACGTCATCCGGCACCTCGCCGAAGGTCATCCAGAGGAAGTTCGCCGCGTAATCGAGGTCGTCACGCGGGGCGATGAGGCCTTCGCCCCGACGACGACGCTGACCGTAGGCGACGATGGCCGGCAGCACGGCGAACAGCCGGATGCTGCGGACGAGGTTCTCCTCGGCGCTGCCGGAGGCATCCATCACCGAGCCGAGACCGGCGAGATCCTGCGCGCCGATCACGCTCACGGCGGTGCGCACCTCGTCCATCGGGTGCGCGTCGAGCGGCACGAGGTCGATCGCCGCTCGGACGTCGTCGGCGAGCTCCCGGTGCGCGCGTTCGGTGGAGCGGAGCTCGGCGAGCTGGTCGGCCGTGGGGAGCTCCCCGTTCCACAGCAGGAACGCGACCGCCTCGAACGGCTGCGTGGCGGCGAGCTCCTGCACCGGGTAGCCGCGATAGAGGAGGCTGTTGGTCTCGGGGTTCACCTTCGAGATGGCGGTCTCGTCGGCGACCACGCCCACGAGTCCCTTGCGGATGTCTGTCACGGTCACTCCTTCGTGTCGTCCCTGCGGGCTGCGTGTCCCACTTTCTGTCGGCATGAAGGCCTATGGCAGCGGGAAGTGGGACATGGTGTGGCTGATCAGGGGGATGGGCGGTAGGTGAAGATGTCCTGGTCGAAGCGGTTGTACCCCTCGTAGTCGATCAGGTCGTAGAGATCGGCGCGGTGCTGCATGCGACCCAGCTGCGAGGTCAGATGCCCCTCGTCGACCAGCGTATCGAGAGCATCGGATGCCGCACCCATCGCCATCCGCAGCAATGACACCGGCCAGATGACCATGTTCACCCCGACGGAGGCGAGCTGGTCGACCGAGAAGAGGTCGGACTTTCCGAACTCGGTCATGTTCGCCAGGATCGGCACGTCCACGGCCTCCCGCATCGCCGCGAACTCCTCCAGCGTGCGCATCGCCTCGGGAAAGATCGCGTCGGCGCCGGCCTCGACGAGCGCGCGAGCGCGGTCGGTGGCGGCATCCAACCCCTCGACGGCGCGGATGTCGGTGCGCGCCATGATGAGAAAATTGGGATCGCGCCGCGCGTCGACGGCCGCGCGGATGCGCTTGATCGCCGTGTCGTCATCGACGACGCTCTTGCCGTCGAGGTGTCCGCAGCGCTTCGGATTGACCTGATCCTCGATGTGCGTTCCGGAAAGGCCCGCGTCTTCGAGCGTCTGGATCGTGCGGGCGACGTTCATCGGCTCGCCGAATCCGGTGTCGGCGTCGATGATCGCCGGCAGCTCGGTCATGCGGGCGATCTGCGCGCCGCGCGCGGCCACCTCGGTGAGGGTCGTGAGGCCGATGTCGGGGAGGCCGAGGTCGGCGGAGAGCACCGCGCCGGAGATGTACACGCCCTCGAAGCCCTTGCGCTCGATCAGGCGCGCGCTCAGCGGGTTGAAGGCCCCCGGGAACCGGAGGAGCTCACCCGAGGCGAGGCGTTCCCGGAACAGGCGGCGCTTCTCGTGCGGCGGCGTCTGCGCGTACAGCATCAGGCCCACCCCGCCACGGCACGTTTCGTCTCGCTCTCCCGGTCGTTGAGCGAGGAGCGCAGCGACGAGACGAAACGCGGGCCGAACACGCAACCACGTTTCGTCTCGCTCCGCTCGCTCAACGACCGGAGAGCGGAAGCACGTTTCGTCTCGCTCCGCTCGCTCAACGACCGGGGGGAAACCCGCGCGCTCTCCCGGTCGCCCCGCGAGGACCGCAGCGACGAGACGAAACGCGGGCCGAGACGCGGCATCAGAAGAGGCCCTTCGGGGCGGGTGCGGTGGCGAGCACCCCGAGCTTGGCGACGATCGACAGCTGCCGCACCTCGTCGGCGGTCAGCTCCGGAAGGCGCTGCACCAGCTCGAGGAAGCGCTCGATCTCCGCCTCCTCGAGCACCGGCTCGGCGAGCGTACGGAACTTGGCGATGTAGTCCTCGCGGGCGAACGGCCGCGCGCCGAGGGGGTGGGCGTCGGCGACGGCGATCTCGTCCTCGACCGTCGAGCCGTCGGCGAGCGTGATGACCACGCGCCCGCCGAAGGCCTTCTCGGCCGGGTCGATCGAATGGTAGCGCCGTGTCCACTCCTCGTCTTCGGCGGTGGAGACCTTGTGCCACAGCGCCACGGTGTCTTCGCGCGCGGCACGCTCCGGCGTGTAGGAGTCGACGTGGTGCCAGCCGCCGTCCTGCAGGGCGACGGCGAAGATGTACGGAATCGAGTGGTCCAGCGTCTCGCGCGAGGCCGTCGGATCGTACTTCTGCGGATCGTTCGCCCCCGAGCCGATAACGTAATGCGTGTGGTGCGAGGTGTGCAGCACGATCGCCTCGACGTTCGCGGGGTCCGCGAGCTCCGGGCGCTCGCCGTGCAGCTTGCGCGCCAGATCGATCCATGCCTGCGCCTGGTACTCGGCCGAGTGCTCCTTGGTGTACGACTCCAGGATGGCGCGCTTGGGCTCGCCCTCGCCCGGCAGCGGCACGTCGTAGGACGCGTCGGGGCCGTCGAGCATCCAGGCGATGACCCCGTCCTCCCCCTCGTAGATCGGGGAAGGGGATGTCTCGCCGCGCATCGCACGGTCGACGGCCTCGATCGCCATCTTCCCGGCGAACGCGGGCGCGTGCGCCTTCCACGTCGAGATCTCGCCCTTGCGCGACTGGCGCGTGGCGGTGGTGGTGTGCAGCGCCTGCCCGATGGCCTGGTGGATCGTGTCGACATCGAGGCCGAGCAGCGTTCCGATTCCCGCGGCAGCCGACGGGCCGAGGTGTGCGACGTGATCGATCTTGTGCTTGTGCAGGCAGATCGCCTTCACGAGGTCGATCTGGATCTCGTATCCGGTCGCGAGGCCCCGCACGAGCGCCGCCCCATCGGCGCCGACGTGCTGGGCGACGGCGAGGATCGGCGGGATGTTGTCACCGGGATGCGAGTAGTCCGCGGCCAGGAAGGTGTCGTGGTAGTCCAGCTCGCGCACGGCGACCCCGTTCGCCCACGCCGCCCATTCCGGGCTCGAGCGGCGCTCGAGCGCGCATCCGAAGATCGTCGCGCCCGCGCCGCTGATGGAGACCGCGTGATCGAGCGCCTGCTGGCGCGCGGCCGAGACCGGGCGACGGCTGAGCGAGGCCGCCGCGACGGAGGCGTTGTCGATGATGCGGTTGATGATCATGTCGCGCGTCTCGTCGTCGACCTCGACGGGGTCGGCGGCGACCTGTGCGATGTGCCACGCGAGCTGTCCGTCGCGTGCCAAATTCTCGTCGCTGCGGTGGACACGGGTGTGGTGCAAGACGCTCATGGGACGAGCCTTTCAGAAACGATGGCGGGAAGGGAGCCGAGGATGCCCTCGAGCGCGTTGTGGAGGTGCACGTGCGTCGCGTGAGCGGCCAGGTCGGCGTCGCGCTGCGCGATCGCCGAGGCGATCAGTCGGTGCTCGGTCACCGACGCGCGTACCCGGTCCGGGCGATCGCGGGCCAGCCGTCGCACGCGCACGAGGTGGGTGCGCACCGTTCGCAGCGCAGAGGTGAGGTGATCGTTCGCGACGGCGGCGTCGAGGGCCCGGTCGAAGTCGCCGATGAGGCGCGTGTAGGCGTCGGGGTCGGCGTGCGCGTCGATGTCGGCGAAGGCGCCTGCCAGGTCGGCGAAGACCCGTGGTTCACCGCGTTCGGCGGCCAGCCGCGCCGCCTGCTCCTCCAGCGCCCGTCGCACCTCGAACAGGGCGCGGATGTCGTCGGCGTCGACGCCGGCGACCACCGTGACCCGGGGCGACTGCTGGGTCACCAGCCCGTCGGCGGCCAGTCGCGCCAGCGCCTCGCGCATCGGGGTGCGGGATACGCCCAGCCTCGCCGCCTGCTCGGTCTCGCCGAGGACGGCGCCGGGCGCGAGCGCGCCGGATTGGATGTCGTCGAGCAGCGCGCCGTAGGCACGGTCGCTCGCGCGCACCCGCACTCCGTCGTCACTCCCCTGCATCCCCTCAGTGTATGCACTGAAGCGCCATCGAGGGCCGAAGTCGACGAGAGAACGGCCTTGTGTATACCGATGACGCGCCAGGGATCACCGCGAACGGACGACGGTGCGGCGCGGTCGCGGCCCCGAGGTAGCGTGGGGAGAGTGACTGAACCCTCTCCCTATGTCGTCGCCACCGACGGGGCCTGCAAGGGCAACCCCGGCCCCGCGGGATGGGCGTGGGTCGGCGAAGACGGGCACTGGGCGGCGGGAGCGATCCCCGCCGGCACCAACAACATCGGCGAGCTCACCGGACTGCTCAAGGCCATCGAAGACCACGCCGACGTCGCTCACCTCGTCGTGCAGGCCGACTCGCGGTATGCGATCGACACCTATCAGAAGTGGATGGACGGCCACCGCCGCCGCGGCTGGAAGACCTCGACGGGTGCCCCCACGAAGAACGTCGACCTGCTCGAGCAGCTCATCCGCGCCCGCGATGCGCGGCGCGCGGCCGGACTCCCCGACGTCGTGCTCGAGCACGTGCGCGGCCACTCGGGGCACGTGCTGAACGCGTGGGCGGACGAGCGGGCGGTGCGCGCGTCCGAGCACGCCGCGAAGGGCACGGCGAGCGCGTGGTCCTCGCTCGGGTCCCACGATCGCATCGACGTCTCGACCGCCCCGAAGAACGGTCGCTGACCGCTCCGCATCCGCGACAAACGCGCTCTCAGGCGCCGGCGTCCGCCAGCCGGTCGAGCAGCGCGTCGAGGGCGGGGCGCTGGCCCTTCACGAGACGCTCCCGCGCCACATCTGCACCGACCCACTCGACCCGGTCGACCTCGGGGAAACGCTGCGTGCGCCCCGAACGCGGCGGCCACTCCATCTCGAACTCCCCGAAGCCGTCGCTCGGGGCGGCGAATCCGTCCCCGTCGGCGACGAACACGGTCACCCGCTTTCCCGACGAATACGGGAACGTGCCGAGTTCGGCGGCGGGAGCATCGGGCGGATCGACGCCGAGCTCCTCTCGGAATTCGCGCGCCGCCGCATCCCAGGCACCCTCGGCGTCCGGGTCGAACTCTCCCTTCGGAATGCTCCACGCGGCGGCCTCCTTCGCCGACCAGAACGGACCGCCCATGTGGGCGATCAGCACCTCGACGGCGGATGCACCGGCATCCGTTCCGTCGGAGGGACGACGAAGGCGGTACAGGAGGAGTCCGGCACTGTGCACCGTCATCTCCCGCACCGCCCTCGATCGGTCCGGCTCAGACCAAGCGCTTCTTGGGCGAGGTCTCGTACGTGATCTCGGCGTCGTCCTCGACGACACCGTTCAGTGCCTCGTCGATCGCCGACATCACGCCCTCGTCGAGGGTGACGCCGGAGGCCTTGACGTTGTCGGCGATCTGCTCGGGACGCGACGCGCCGACGAGGGCCGCGGCGACGTTGTCGTTCTGCAGCACCCACGCGATCGAGAGCTGCCCCATGCTGAGGCCGAGGTCGTCGGCGATGGGCTTCAGCTTCTGCACCGCGGTGAGCGTGTCGTCGTTCAGGAAGCGCTTGATGAAGTTCGCGCCGCTCTTCTCGTCGGTCGCGCGCGACCCGGCCGGCACCGGCTGGCCGGGCAGGTACTTGCCGGTCAACACGCCCTGCGCCATCGGCGACCACACGATCTGCGAGATGCCGAGCGCGCGCGAGGTCGGCACGACCTTGCCCTCGATCACGCGCCACAGCGCCGAGTACTGCGGCTGGTTCGAGATGAGCTGAACGCCGAGCTCCTTCGCCAGCGCGTGGCCCTCGCGCAGCTGCTCCGCCGTCCACTCGGAGACGCCGATGTACAGCGCCTTGCCCTGACGGACGACGTCGGCGAAGGCCTGGAAGGTCTCCTCGATGGGCGTCTCCTCGTCGAAGCGGTGTGCCTGATAGAGGTCGACGTAGTCGGTGCCGAGGCGCTGCAGCGAGGCGTCGATCGACTCGAAGATGTGCTTGCGGCTCAGACCGGTGTCGTTCGGCCCCTTCGGACCGGTCGGGAAGTAGACCTTGGTGAAGATCTCGAGGGATGCGCGCCGCTGACCCTTGATGGCCTCGCCGAGAACGCTCTCGGCGGCGCCGTCGGCGTAGACGTCGGCGGTGTCGAAGGTGGTGATTCCCGCATCGAGAGCGGCGTGGACCGTCTTCACGGCGGCGTCGTTCTCGACCTGCGAACCGTGGGTGACCCAGTTGCCGTAGGTGATCTCGGAGACCTTGAGGCCGCTGTTGCCCAGGTAGCGATAGTTGACCATGGGCACCACGCTACCGGCGCCCGAGGACACTCCGGCGAGGGTTCGCCACCGGCGTCATCCGCCGTCGCGTCGGCGCAGCGCGCGGCGCAGACTGCGCACGAGCAGAAGGAGCCCGCCGAGCCCCACGAGACTGCCGAGGAAGGGGAAGGCGCCGACGTTGCCGGTGAGCATCGGGCCGTCGCCGGACACGGTCAGACTGATGCCGACGGCCAGCAGCGCCACCCCGACGACGGTCACGAGGAAGCGGTTCAGCTGCTCCTCGAGCCACCCGCGCTCGCCGGCCCCCTCGAGGGAGCGCAGCCGCACCGAGAAGGTGCCGTCCTCGAGCGAGCGGGTGACGTTCTCGAACCGCCGCGGCAGGCGCCGGAGCTCCTCACCCGCGAGCATGAGGTGCGCCTGCGCGCCGAGGGCGGCGTTCTTCGGATCGAACGTCGCGCGCGCGAAGTGCGGTGCGCGCTCCAGCGCGTGTTCGACCATGTCGTAGTCCGGCACGAGGCGCCGGAGCGTCCCCTCCAGCGACGACAGCGTGCGCAGCACGAGAAGCAGCGACGGCGGGATGGACAGGCGATGGCGGCGCAGCACATCCACGAGCGCCCGGAAGATGTTCTCGTCGACCTGGGCGTTCTGCATGCGGGTGAGGATGACGCCGATGTCGTGCTGCAGCGCCACGTGGTCGACGGCCCCGGTCTCGGGCGCGCACATGAGCAGGATGACGTTCGTGGCGGCGACGTCGTCATCCGCCGACAGGGCCAGCAGCAGCGGGATGAGCATGCGGCGCAGGCTCCGCTCGCTCACCCCGACGGCGCCGAAGTCGATGAGCGCGACGGTGCCGTCGTCCTGCAGGATGAGGTTCCCCGGATGCAGGTCGGCGTGGAAGACCCCGCGCACCGCGATCTGCTCGAAGACGGATTCGAGCACGCCGTCGGCGAGGCGTCGCGCCTCGTCGGGATCGAGGGAGCCGGTCGCGATGCGGCTGAACGGCGTGCCGGTGATGCGCTGCTGCACGATCATGCGGCTCGTGCACCAAGGCTCGTACAGGATCGGCACGGCGAGGGTCATGGACGACGATCGCGCGATCGCGCCGCGCAGCATCTCGGTATTGGCCGCCTCGACCCGGTAGTCGAGCTCGTCGCTCAGCGCGCGGGAGAACTCCGCCGCGAGAGCGACCGCTCCGTAGTCGCGGGCCCAGTCGGTGCGGGCCTCGGCGGTGCGCGCGAGGCGCTCGAGGATGTCGAGATCCGTCGTCACCTGTGCTCGGGCGCGCGGGCGCTGGATCTTCACGACGACCTCGTCGCCGGGTTCTTCGCCGTCGCCGCGCAGTCGCGCGGTGTGCACCTGGGCGACCGACGCCGCCGCCAGCGGCTGCGGGTCGATCGAGGCGAAGACCTCGTCGATCGGTCGGCCGAGCTCGGCCGTGATCGCCGCCTCAGCCTCGGCCCACGGGATCGGCGTGGAATCCATCTGCAGCGTCGACAGCGCATCCACCAGGTCGCGCGGCAGCACGTCTTCCCGCGAGGACAGCACCTGCCCGAGCTTGACGAAGGTGACACCCGCCTCGTTCAGCGCGGCGACCAGAGCCGAGGCGAGCTCGTCATCTCCGCCGTGCCGGTTCTGGAACGCGCCGAGCCCGTGGCGCGAGGCGATCGCGAGGATCTGCGCGTAGCGGCGGGCGCGATCTCGCCGGCGGAAGGCATCCCTGATGGCCGACACCGGATTGCGCACCCGGTGCGACGGCCACAGGAACTCGAGCGTCACGATGACCACGACGACGATCGCGAAGATCCAGCCCGCGACGAGCGCGAGGAAGGCCAGCGCGATCGGCCCGCTCACCGTCACGTTGTCGTCGAGGTCGAGCACGTCGGTCTCGCGCATCGCCCATGTCGCCAGCGGCAGGCACGCGAGGAAGACGATCAGCGCGGTGAGGGATGCTCGGATCCACCCGACCTGCCCGTCGAGCAGACGGCGGCTCACCCAGGCGGCCGCGACCGTGAAGATCAGCGCGATCAGGACGAATGCGACCCAGGCCCACATGAGGCCAGTGTGTCAGCCGACGGCGGCGGCCGCTTGGTCTTCTTCCGTGGCGACCAGCTGACCGCAGGCCCCGTCGATCTCCTTGCCGCGGGTGTCGCGCAGCGTGGTGGGGATGCCGGCGGCGTTCAGGCGCCGCACGAATTCCGCCTGCACCGGCTTCTCCGACGACGTCCAGACCGAGCCGGGCGTGGGGTTCAGCGGGATCGGGTTCACGTGCACCCA
>NZ_DEPK01000273.1:563-15017 GCF_002358725.1 Microbacterium sp. UBA3394 | reverse complement strand
TGGTCGTTCATGTCCTTGATGAGCGCGTACTCGATCGAGACGCGGCGCCCCGTCGCGTCGAAGTAGGCCCGGGCGGCATCCAGAGCCTCGTCGACCTTCCAGCGGGAATTCACCGGGATGAGCTCGTCGCGCAACTGGTCGTCGGGCGCGTGGAGCGAGAGGGCGAAGGTGACCGGGATCTCCTCCTTCGCCAGCTTCGTGATCGCCGGGACCAGGCCCACGGTCGAGACCGTGATGCCGCGCGCGCTCATGCCGAGCCCGTGCTTCTGATCGGTCATCACCCGCACCGCCTGCATGAGGCGGGCGTAGTTCGCCAGCGGCTCGCCCATCCCCATGAAGACGATGTTGGTGACCCGCTCGTCGGGATGCTCCGGCTCGCCGAGCTCACCGGCGCGGATGAGGGCGTTGGCGCGAACGACCTGATCGACGATCTCGGCGGCGGACATGTTGCGTGTGAGCCCGGCCTGGCCGGTGGCGCAGAACGGGCAGTTCATGCCGCATCCGGCCTGGCTCGACACGCACAGCGTGATGCGGCCCGGGTAGCGCATCAGCACCGACTCGACGAGGGCGCCGTCGTGCAGCTTCCACAGGAACTTGATCGTGTCGCCGCGGTCGGTGGTCAGGCGCCGCACCTCGCTCAGGAGCGGCGGCAGCATCCCGGTGACGAATTCCTCGCGGTTCGCCGCCGGCAGGTCGGTCATCCGGTCAGGGTCGGCGGTGTAGTGCGTGAAGTAGTGCTTCTCGAGCTGCGCGGCGCGGAACCCGGGCAGTCCGAGCTCCTTCACCTTCTCCACGCGCTGCTCGGCGGTGAGGTCGGCCAGGTGCACCGGCGGCTTGCCGCGCTTGGGGCTGGCGAACTGCAGCAGCGGACGCCCCTCGGCGTCCTTCTTCTGCGACCACCCCTCGGTCTTCGGGCGCACCTGCCGCACGGCTGCGGCCTCGGGCGGCGTCGTGGATCGCACGGGCGGCTGTTCGGGCATGTTCCGAGGGTAGGGGACGCACCTGCACGCTGTCTGTCCACCTCTCACCCGCGCGCGGTGAATTCGACAGGAGAATCTGGGCGGCAGCCGCCGATTTCGGCCCGTCTCCGGCCGCGGGGCGACGGATCTCCTGTGTTGTTCACGGCGAGCGCCTCGCCCGGCCCGGGTAGGGTCGAGGGGGCCTCGCCGCGGGGCCGGGCGGGAGAACGATGAGCACGGGGCGAATCGCCTTCCTCGATGTCGACGGCACGATCCTCGACCACGGCCGCACCGTCGCCGCCTCGACCGTCGACGCCGTACGCGCCGCCCGCGCGGCGGGACATCTCGTGTATCTGTGCACGGGGCGGTCGGCCGGCGACATCCATCCCGACGTCGCCGCGATCGGCTTCGACGGCGCGATCACGAACGGCGGCTCGTATGCCACCAGCGGCGATGACGTCGTGGTCGCCCGCCCCATGCCACGGAATGCGGTCGATCGTCTGCAGACGTGGTTCATCGACGCCGGCGTTCCGTACTTCCTGCAGACGAACGACGGCGTGTACGCCTCGGCGCACGTGCGCGAGATGATCGCCGCCTTCGTCTCGCGGTGGCAGGGCGCGCACTCGGGCGACGAGCCGCAGACGTCGCCCCAGCGACCGCCGCGATTCGACGACCTCGCCGAGGTCGATCTCGGCACCATCGCGAAGGCGGTCTTCGTGAGCGACGATCCCGACACCGTCGACCGGGCGACCGCGGCGCTCGGCGACCGCTTCCACGTGGTGGCCGGAAGCATGCCGCTGCCGGGCGGCACCAACGGGGAGATCGGGATGCTCGGCGTCACCAAGGGCTCCGCCATCGAGGCGGTGCTCGAGCACCTCGGCCTCAGCCGCGACGACGCGATCGGCATCGGCGACAGCTGGAACGACGTCGAGATGTTCCAGGTGTGCGGCACCGGCATCGCGATGGGGAACGCGCCCGACGCACTGAAGGCCCTCGCCGACGACGTGACCACGAGCGTGTCCGCCGACGGCGTGGCGAACGCCTTCCGTCGCCACGGCCTCATCTGACGCGGGCCCGCGCGCCGCGCGCATCCGCCCCGCCCGCCATGCGCGCGCCCGCCCCGCCCCGCATCACACCGAGAAACGCCGTTCGCCGCGAGAAACCACGCATCGCGGCGTTTCTCCCGCGGTTCGGCGTTTGTCGGCAGCGTCCGACCCGCGAGCGCAACCCCACACCCTCCCGTCCGCCGACGCCGTAGCGTCGAGACCGTGACCGACGTGCGAGAGATCCGGCCCGCCGACGCCGGAGAAGTCCTGACCCTGCAGCGCGCCGCCTTCGTGCAGGAGGCCCTGATCTACGGCGACCCGGACATGCCTCCGCTGACCCAGACCCTCAAGGAGCTCGAACACGAGCTGACCGAGAACCTGGGATGCGTCGCGGTCGACGGGTCGCGGATCGTGGGTGCCGTGCGCGCCCGCGTGGATGGCAGCCTGCTGCTCATCGGGCGGATCTCCATCGCTCCCGACCAGCAGGGGAACGGGATCGGAACAGCGCTGCTGACGGCGGTCGAGCGCCGTGGCCGGGCGGCCAGCGCCAGCGAGGCGGAGCTGTTCACCGGCTCGCTCAGCGAGGCGAATCTGCGCCTGTACGAACGCGAGGGCTATCGCGAGACGCAGCGCGTCGACGAGGGCGACGGCGTCGCCCAGGTCTTCCTCCGCAAGCCTCTCGTCTGACTCCGCCGACGCCGCACACCCCGAACCGAGAAACACCGAACGCGCCGAGAAACCACGCATCGCCGCGTTTCTCGCGAGGTTCGGCGTTTATCGGCGCGGTCGAGAGCGGATGCGCTGGGCGCGGGTCAGAGGAAGATGTCGGGGAAGAGCTCGTCGTCGGGGGTGCCGGGCGTCGCGGCGTAGCCGGAGAGATCGGTCACGCCGGCCGCGCGCAGCACATCTTCGACGATGAGCGTCTGCCCCGTGTACGCCCGCGACGGCTGGCACAGCACCTCGTAGGCGGCGTCGGCGTAGATCTCCGGCGTGCGACTGACCTTCATCATGCGCTCGCCGCCGAGGGCGAACTGCACCGCGGCGGTCGCGATCGTCGTGGCCGGCCACAGCGTGTTGGCCGCGACACCGTCGTCGGCGAATTCCGCCGCCATGCCGAGCGTCGCCATCGTCATGCCGAACTTCGCCATCGAGTACCCGGTGTGGGCGCCGAGCCAGCGGGGCGTGGTGTTCAGCGGCGGCGACAGCGACAGGATGTGCGGGTTGGCGGCATCCTTCAGCATCGGCAGCGCCGCGCGCGAGAGCATGAACGTGCCGCGCACGTTGACGTCTTGCATGAGGTCGTACTTCTTGGCCGACAGGTCGAGCGACCCGGACAGGTCGATGACGCTGGCGTTGTTGACGACGATGTCGATGCCGCCGAACTCGCCCTGCGTCTTCAGCACGGCCTCGGTGATGTCGTCGTCGTTCCGCACGTCGCCGACCAGCGGCAGCGCCCGGCCGCCGGCGGCCTCGATCTGCTCGGCCGCGGTGTGCACGGTGCCCTCGAGCTTGGGATGCGGGGTGTCGGTCTTGGCCAGCAGCGCGACGTTCGCGCCGTCGCGGGCGGCACGCACGGCGATCGCGAGGCCGATGCCGCGGCTGCCGCCCGACATCAGGATGGTCTTGCCGGCAAGCGGTGCGTCGGTCATCGTGCGGTCCCTTCGGTGGCGGGGCGGGTGGCCGAGCGGGCGGATGCGGCGAACGCGGCCACCCGTTCCCGGGAGTCGTCGGTGGCGAAGGACGCGCCGATCGTGCGGGCTTCGTCGTCGAGGTTGGCGGCGAGATCGCGGTGGGCGCCCACGCGGACGAGCCGCTTGGCCTGACCGAACGCGGCGGTCGCCCCCGACATCCAGAACCGGCCGACCTCGGCGACGCGATCGGCGAGCGCCTCGGGGGCGACGACCTCGGCCACGAGTCCCCAATCCAGCGCGGTGGCCGCATCGACCGTGCGATCCTGCAACAGCAGCTGGAGGGCGCGGCGCTGACCGATCGCCGCCGGAAGCAGCGTCGAGACGCCGAGGTCGGGAGTCAGGCCGATGTTGGCGTACTTGCTGACGAAGGTCGCCTTCTCGCTGGCGACGACGTAGTCGGCGGTGAGCATGAGGCCGAGTCCGCCGCCGGCGACCGCGCCCTGCACGGCGGCGACGATGGGCTTGTCGCTGTGCGCGAGGGCGCGGATGCCGTCGTGGATCACGTGGGCGGTCTCGGTGACCTGCTCCCCCGTCGCGCCGGAGGTCGCCATCATGATCACGTCGCCGCCGGCGCAGAAGGCGGGGCCGGTCGCATCCAGGATGATCGCCTCGACCGTCGGGTCGTCGGTGACCTGGTGGGCGAGATCGCGCCAGCGGGTGCCCATCTCGAAGTCCATGGCGTTCAGCCGCGTCGGACGGTTGAAGGTGAGCCGGGCGACGCCCTGCGCGACCGACATGAGGATCGATTCGCTCATCGTTCTCCTTGTATACGTGCGGATGCCGATGCGGCCGGGGTGGCTCAGCGCGGCGCCATGCGGATCGCGCCGTCGAGGCGGATGGTCTCGCCGTTGAGGTATCCGTTGTCGACGATGGACATCACCATCGCGGCGTACTCGTCGGGGCGGCCGAGCCGCTGCGGGTAGGGCACCTGCTGACCGAGGGAGTCCTGCGCGGCCTGAGGGAGCCCGGCGAGCATCGGAGTCTCCATGATGCCCGGTGCGATCGTGCACACGCGGATGCCGTAGCGGGCGAGCTCGCGGGCGATCGGCAGGGTCATGGCGTGCACGCCGCCCTTGCTGGCGGCATAGGCGGGCTGGCCGATCTGGCCGTCGAAGGCGGCGACGCTGGCGGTGCCCACGATGACGCCGCGGTCTCCGGATGCGGTCGGCTCGGTCTTCGCGATGGCCGCCGACGCCTGCGCGATCACGTTGTAGGTGCCGATGAGGTTGATGCGGATGATCCGCTCGAACGCGTCGAGGGGCGTCGGTGAGCCGTCGCGGTCGAGCACCTTGGCCGGCGGGGCGATGCCGGCGCAGTTGACCACGACCCGCAGCGGGGCGGCTTCGGATGCGGTGCGGACGGCCGCGGCGACCTGGTCGGCGTCGGTCACGTCGGCCGCGGCGAACGTGCCGCCGAGGCTCGCCGCGACATCGGCGCCGGGCGACGAGGGCAGATCGACGATCGTGACGGCCGCACCCGCCGCGGCGAGACGCTTCGCCGTGGCGAGCCCGAGTCCGCTGGCACCCCCGGTGACGAGGGCGGAGGCGTGCGTGAGCTCCATCGGTTCTCCTTCGAACGGATGCCGGCGGCAAACGCCACCGGCGACATCGAGTTCCAGCCTACGTGAGACGCCGTCTCACCGCCGCGCGCAGTCATCCCCAGGCTAGCCCCCGCGCCCGGCCACCGCACCCGTCGCGGGTTCGCCGAGAAACCACTTCCGCCGCGAGACACCACGCATCGCGGCGTTTCTCGCGCCGAACGGTGTTTCTCGCACGCCGGAGGCGGAGGATGGTCGCGTGTCGATTCCGGATGCCGGCGAGCCGGTGCCGCCGCGCGTGCGCGATCTCGCCGGCGACGTCGCGCTCACACCGGTGTGGCGCAATGGGATCGGCGGCGTGACGTTCCGGACGGATGACGGCAGGTACCTCAAGTACGGCCCGCGCAACGAGGAGTCCTCGATGGCCGAGGAAGCCGAACGGCTCGCGTGGGCGGGCGGATCCGTGCCGGTGCCGAGGGTTCTGGAGGTCGGCAGCGACGAGGATCACGAGTGGCTCGTCACGGTCGCGCTTGCCGGCGAGAGCGCGGTGGCGCCCCGGTGGACGATCGACTCCGGTCGCTGCGAGGTCGCCGTCCGGGCCATCGGCCGTGGCTTGCGGGCTTTCCACGACGCTCTTCCGGTCGACTCCTGCCCGTTCGACTGGAGTGTGGATGCCCGCGTGGCGAACGCGGCGCGGCGCGGCATCCGTCTGCCCGCTGCTCTGCGGAAGGCGCCCCGGATCGATCGAGTAGTCGTGTGCCACGGCGATGCGTGCAGCCCCAATACGATCCTCGACCTCGAGGGCCGGATCACCGGACACGTGGATCTCGGTGCCCTCGGCGTCGCCGACCGCTGGGCCGACATCGCTGTCGCCGCGATGAGCACGGAGTGGAACTACGGTCCCGGTTGGGAGGCGACGCTCCTCGACGCCTATGGCGTCGCGCCCGATCCCGAGCGTCAGGAGTATTACCGGTCGCTCTGGAACGCGACCTGACCGGCCCTCGCACCCAACGAACCCGGCGAGAAACCACTTCGGCCGCGAGAAACCACGCAATGCGGTGTGTCTCGGGCCGATCGGCGTTTCTCGGCGGGCGGATGCGCGCGGCGGGGGCCACCGGCGGCGTACGCGGCGGGCGGGGATGCGTCAGGAGGGGCCGAGGATGGGGTTGAAGGCGCCGACGGCGATCGAGACGGCGAGCGCCGTCGCGCTGATGGCGAAGCCCGCGAGGAGCAGCAGGGTGTCGCCGCGGCCGAAGTGGGACTCGCGCGCCCACGTGCGCGGGCCGGGGGCTCCGAACGCCCGCGCCTCCATGGCGGTGGCGAGCGAGGAACCCCGCCGGATGGACAGGACGAACAGCGCGAACGCCATCCCGAACCCGCGCCGGAGGCGGCCGGTGTCGGCGAGGCCGCGCGCACGCAGAGCCAGAGCGAGCGCGCGCCAGTCGTCGGTCAGGAGCCCGAGCATGCGCATGCCGGCGAGCGCACCGAGCACGAACCGCGCGGGAAGGCGCACGATCTGCGCCAGCCCGTCGGCGAGGTCGGTGGGGTCGACGGTGACGAACAGCACCACGGCCGGGAGCCCGATCGCGAGCACCCGCAGGAAGGTCGCGATCGCCAGCATCAGCGATCCCTCACTGATGCGCACGAACAGCCACTCGACGTAGACCTCCCCCGACGCGGCACCGTAGAGCGCGATCGTGACCGCCGAGGCGGGTGCGGCGATCCACAGCGGGAGGGTGCGCAGCCAGAACTGGCGCGGCGAGAGTCCCGCCGCGAGAAGGAGAGGCAGTTCGAGCAGCAAGGCCACCAGCGCCGAGACGGGATCGATCGTCACCACGAGCGGCAGCGCGATCGCGAGGGCCGCGCCGAGCTTGGCCACCGGGTTCAGGCGCGCGACGACGCCGCGCCCGGCATCCGGACTCATGCCGGCACCTCTCCCACGACGAACCGGCGGGCGTGGAGCGCCTCGAGCACCGCGGCGTCGTGCGTGACGGCGACGACCGCGAGGGGCGGATCGTCGCCGTCGCCGTCGCGGAGCCGCGCGATGATCGCGACGAGTTCCGCCCACGTGCGCGCATCCTGCCCGAACGTGGGTTCGTCGAGCACGAGCACACGCGGCCGGGTCGCGAGGGCCGCCGCGACGGTGAGGCGTCGCTTCTCACCCCCGGAAAGCGTGTAGGGGTTCGCGGCGGCGAGCGGCGCGAGGCGGAGCCGCTCGAGCAGCTCGTCCACGCGCTCGGCGATGCGATCGGCCGGCAGCCCGAGTGCGCGCGGGCCGACCTCGAGCTCCTCCCGCACCGTCCGTGCGAGGAGCTGGTGCTCCGGATCCTGCAGCACGGCGCCGATGCGGGTGAGCAGCGCGCGCGAGGACCACTGCACCGGATGCCGGCTCTCGCCGTCGCGCCGTCGTCGTGGCGTCGCGCCGGCGGCCAGGTTCGGCGCGGCCTCGACGACGCCCGACTCGGGAGGGAGGAGCCCCGCCAGTGTGAGACCGAGCGTGGACTTTCCGGCACCGTTCGCCCCGACGACGCCGAGCACCTCGCCGGCGCGCACGTCGAGATCGAACGGGCCGGCCACCGGCGTTCCCGGCACGCGCGCGACGACGAGGTCGCGGGCGCTGAGCAGCACCTCGCCAGGGCGTGCCGTCGGCTCCGGCGGGTACGCCGGCGGCACGCCCGGTACCCACACCCCGTCTGCCGCGAGCTCCCGCGCGCGCCGCGGCACCGCATCCTCACCCCTCGAGGCCTCGTCGTGCGCCGCGTCGTGCGCGGCGCCAGCCTCCGCCGCACCGAGTGCACGACTTTCCGCCGAGTGCACGGCCACTCGCGCGCCAGAACCCGTGCGCTCGGCGAGTTCCCGTGCACTCGACGGCCGGGAAGGGCTCGACGGCCGGGAAGGGCTCGGCGTGCGGGGCGGGCGGGATGCGGCGGGGCCGAGCACATCGTGCGGCGAGCCATCGGCGACCACGCCCTCCCCGGGGGCGAGCACGATGACGCGGTCGACCAGCGGGAGCCACACGTCGGTGCGATGCTCGATCACGACGAGGGTCGCGCCGGTGGCGTCGAGCGCGCGTGCGACGGCGTCGCGCACCTCCACGACGCCCGCCGGGTCGAGATTCGCGGTCGGTTCGTCGAGCAGCAGCACCTCGGGTCGCATCGCCACCGCTCCGGCGAGCGCGAGACGCTGCTTCTGCCCGCCCGACAGCGCGGCCGTCGCGCGATCGAGGGGCACGTCGAGCCCGACGGCGTCGAGGGCGTGCCGCACCCGCGGCCAGATCTCCTCGCGCGGCACCCCGAGGTTCTCGCACCCGAAAGCGACGTCGTCACCGACGCGGGCGAGCACGGTCTGGCCGTCGGGGTCTTGCAGCACGAGTCCGGATGCGCCGCGCGCGCTGGCGGGCGCAGCCCCCGCCACGCGCAGCCGACCCTCCTGCTCCCCCTCGTCCGCGCCGCCGAGCACGCCGGCGATGCCTTGCAGCAGCGTCGACTTGCCCGACCCCGATGCGCCGAGAAGGAGCACGCGCTCGCCCGGGTCGATCCGGAAGCTGGTCTGCCGCACCGCCCACGCGTGACGCGTGGCGTAGCGCCATCCCCACCCCTGCGCTTCGACGGCGGGTGTCGCGGATGCGGCCACTACACGCGCTGGGCGACGTCACGCCCGGCGGCGAAGCGGCTGAGCGCACCGGTGGCGGCGAGGCCGCGCATGATCAGCCAGCCGCCGAGGCCGGCGATGACGACGCCGGAGACCGTGGTGGAGGCGATGTAGACGGTGGTGAACAGCACGTCGGCGCCGGGGTACCAGAGGATGCGGTCGTTGATGCCGCACGCGAGACCGGCACCGGCGCCGGCGAGCAGGGCCACCGGCAGGCGCCACACGGCGTAGGCGAAGACCAGGAAGATCAGCTCGGCGCCGAGACCCTGCACGAGGCCGGACACGATCGTCAGCGGCCCCCACGCGTTGCCGACGAGGGCCGAGATGACGGCGGCGACCGTCTCGGTGTAGAGCGCGGCGCCGGGCTTGCGCACGATGAGGCCGCCGAGCACGCCGGCGATGAGCCACGGACCTGCGAGCAGGCCCTGCACTCCCGGCAGCAGCGGGGTGAGGAGGGACGACGGCCCCTCGTAGGCGACGTTCCAGACCAGGAAGATCCCGGCGCAGGCGACGGCGATGACGCTGGCGACGACGATATCGACGATGCGCCAGCGGAATCGGCCCGTCGTGACGGAATCGGATGTGGACGTGCGCGTGGACGCGTGCATGATTACTCCCTCCCTGCGCCGGCATGATCCGGATCAGGTTCGGCGGTCGAAGCGCGTTTCGCTCCCTCTCAGCCCGACTCGTCGGACTCCCGCGGTGTGTGCCGATGAGTATAACGCGGGAGCGACGCGATAGTTTGGCGGGGTGACTGTGGAGGACGCACCGCCGACGACGCGCCGGTCGCTGCGGCAGCGCGGGGGCTCGTCCGCGCCCGAGTCCGCCCAGACCGCCGACGTCACAACGGAGCCCGATGTCACAACGGAGCCCGACGCCGCCACGGAGCCCGACGCGACTGCGGAGCGCGAAGGCACGGTGGCGCCGACCGACACCCCCGCGGCGGGACCGACTACGGCCGCGCTCGCCTGGGTCGACGCGGCCACGCTCGCCCGCACCGCCGCGCCGGTGGACCTGTCCTCCGCGACCACGTCGTACACCTCGGTCGGAGCCGATCTGCTCGCGAAGCGTCCGCGTCGGAGCCTCTGGCGCCCCGGCGTCGTGTGGCCGACCGCGGCAGCGGCGCTCGTGGTCGGCGCCTACGCCGCGACGACGCTGCTCTGGCCGCTCCACGCCGTCGCCCCGACGGTCACGCCGATCGAGGTCGCGCCGATCGCGTCCACCCCGCTCGAGATGTCATGGCCCGAGCCGGGCTCATCGGCGGTGTCCGTCGCGGGCATCTCGTCGACCCTCGCCTCCTCCGACGCGGTCGCGCCGATGGCGAGCATCACGAAGGTCGTCGCCGCACTGCTCGTG
Organism: Microbacterium sp. UBA3394; assembly: GCF_002358725.1. NCBI lineage: Bacteria > Bacillati > Actinomycetota > Actinomycetes > Micrococcales > Microbacteriaceae > Microbacterium > Microbacterium sp. UBA3394. The sequence continues at coordinate 4,777 of NZ_DEPK01000273.1, read as the reverse complement.
CTCGACCGGATGCCGCTCGCCGTCGGCGAGTCGGGTCCGGACTACTCCTTCTCGGCCGCCGACAGCGCCGAGTACTGGGAGTACCGCTATCGCGACGAGTCGGCGCTGGATGTGCCGGTCGGCGGCACGCTGACGGAATACCAGATGCTGCAGGGCATGCTCATCGGGTCGGCGAACAACTACGCCGACCGCCTCGCCAGCCGCATCTGGGCCTCAGACGCCCTCTTCGCCGATGCCGCGAACACGTGGCTCGCCCAGCACGGCCTCGACGGCATCACCGTCGTCGAGCCGACCGGCATCGATCCAGGCAACACCGCCGATCCGGCGTCGCTGCTCGCGCTCGCATCCCGGGCTCTCGCCGACCCGGTGATCGCTGAGATCGTGGCCACGCGCTCGGTCGACCTGCCCGGAGCCGGCCTGGTCGAGAACACCAACACTCTGCTGGCGGATGAGGGCGTCGTCGGCGTGAAGACCGGCACGCTCGACGAGAGCTGGAACCTGCTCTCCGCCGAGGATGTGGCGATCGGCGACACGACCGTCCGCCTCTACGCCTCGGTGCTGGGCGAGGTCGACGCCGAAGGGCGCGATGACGCATCGCGTTCGATGTACGAGCAGGCCGTCGCGAATCTGCAGCCGGAGCCGTCGGTGACCGCCGGCACGGTGGCGGGCGCCGTCACGACGCTGTGGGGGTCGGATGTCGACATCGTCGTGTCGGATGACGCATCGGTGATCCTGTGGGACGGGGGCAGCGCGACCGTCGACGCGTCCTACGATCTGGACGATGCGCGCAGCGACGGCGAGGTGGTGGGGACCATGTCGGTGGACGGTCCCCTCGACGCCACCACCGTCACGCTCGAGCTCGCTGACGACATCGAGGACCCCGACCCGTGGTGGCGGCTGACGCATCCGCTCGACCTCTTCGGCCTGGCCGGCTGAGCCCGAGCAGGTCAGGGTCAGGCGAAGCGCACCGCGGCCTGCAGGCGCGTGCGGATCTCGAAGACCTCGGTGCCGCCCAGCGGCCGGGTGCCGGTGATCCCCCGCCGCAGCACGGTCGACAGCGCGGACCGGCCCACGACGGCGGTCGGCACACCGCGCACCTTCCCGATCTCCTGGATGGCGTGCTCGACGTCGTCATCCGGAAGCACGACGATCGCCCCGCCGAACTTCACCCGCGCCGCGCGCCCGACTGTGCGCATCGCGGCGACGTGCGTCGAGATCGGACCGCCGTCGACGTCGGCGACCTCGCCGCGCTTGATGCGCACCGGGCGGCCGAAGTCCTCGGAGAGGATGCCGTAGAGGCCACTCGGCCCGAGCACGATGTGATCGAGCTTCGCCCGGCCCGCGTCGATGTCGTGCCACGCGGTGTAGCCCATGCCGAGCTCGGAGACGATCACGGCGGTGGCCTCTTCGGCGAGCGCGTCGGCGAGCAGCCGGCGCACCTCGTGGGGGGCCGAGCGCACCAGGTGCGGGGCGTACGGGTCGGGGATCTCGACGCCGCGGCCGACCCATTCGCGGATGAGCTCGAGGTACTTCTCGCGGCGCCATCCGCCGGGCTGCCCGTGGCTGCGGGCGCGGGGGCGCGTGTCGGGGCGCGCGTTCGCGCGAGGCGGCGCGGGACTGCTCCACGCCGGCTTCTCGGCGTCGGCAGCGGGTTCGGACGACGGCGCTCCCGGCTCACCGGCGTCAGCGAATCCGTTGCGGCGGTCGTACGATGCGCGCGCGTCGGCGGTGCCGACCAGCTCCCACGCCCGCTGCACCTGCACGAACACGGCGGCATCCCCGCCGACATCCGGATGCGACTGCCGCAGCTTCAGGCGATAGGCCCGGCGGAGCGTCTCGGCGTCGGCGGCGGGGTCCACACCGAGCAGATCGTAGGCGGACGCGGACAGCGGACTGTCGAACACGGCGCCTCCCAGCACTCCCGTCGCGGGCGCGGCGGTGAGGAATCCAGGCTACTGAGATTCCCTTTGCCCGGCTCCCAGGTTCGCCGGCGGCTCACCCGGGGTGTCGGCGACCACCTCGAAGCGGCGGGCATAGGCGGCGGCGTCCTGCGACGACAGTGCGAGCAGGATGAGCACGTCCGTGGCGACCGAGATGAGGCTGGTCTCGAACGTGACATCCTGTCCGCCGGCCCACCAGCCCGCGAAGGTCACGCAGATGGTGATCGTGGAGTAGGTCATGACGATCACGCGCGGGCCGTTGCGCCCGCGGAGCACGAAGACGGCGAGCACGAGCTCGGCGAGCACGAAGAATCCGCCGATGCCGAGGAAGGCATACAGCCCCGCGAGGCGAGCGTCCGGGGTCACGCTGTCTCCGAGCATCCACACGACCTCGTCGGCGGTGTCGGTGAACCATCGCAGGGCGACGTCGGCGATGAACAGCGCGGCGGCGAAGGCACTGAGGATGACGAGGATGCCCCCGGCCAGCGTGCTGAGCGGGCGCTTCATGTGCGGATCGAAGCCCGGTCGGCGAAGGAGGCTCGCGGGCGGTTCGTAGGCGTGACGCTTGGGCACGTCGCGCGGCGAGGGGCGCGAGGACTCGGGCGTGCTCATGCGATCACCTCGCTCCCGGGCCCCGGTGCGGCGTCCGGCGCAGACGCGGCGTCCGGCCCCGGCGCGGCCGGCACGCCGCGCACGTCGACGATCGGTAGGTCTCCGTCGGTGCGGATGCTGTCGCCGCCGCCGTTTCGTGCGTGGTAGCCCGTGGAGAAGTCCTCGATGACCTCCACCCGAACACGCGGGTCGGCGGAGACGGTGGCGACGATGTGGTCGCGCTCGATGTCGGTGTCGGCGTCGATCTTGTGGGTGACCTGGAGGGTGAACAGCGACAGACCCACGGAGGTGTCGAAGGTGCCGGCGGCGAGCCAGTCGACGCGGCGGCCGCCGGGCAGCAGCCATCCGTCCGGACACCGCCAGAACCGCACGTGGTGCCGCTGGCCGGGGTTGCCGTCGACCTCCTGCTGGTAGGCGAAGTCCTGCTGGCGGCCGAAGAGGAAGAGCGGGCTCACCGGGGCGTGCTCGTAGCTGCGTCGGGTCATCGTCGAGCTGATGATGCGCCACGACGACGCGAGGGTGACGTCGTCGGCGCGCGTCCATCCACCGGTTCGCAGCGCGGCCTCGATCTGGTCGCCGTCGCCCATGAAGGCGAGGTTGACGGGGTCGCCGAGCAGTCCGTCGCTGGTGCGGGCACGGCCGATGAAGTATTCCGGCACGTAGACCGTCGTGAGGATGCGGTGCAGGCGCGGCAGGACGAGGTAGGCCAGCAGCACCCAGAAGGCGAGCACGCCGAGGATGCCCCACCATCCGAGGCTGAACGATTCGGTGAAGCTCAGGTAGGCGAGCCAGATGGCCGCGAGCCCCGCGAAGGTGAAGAAGAACCAGTCGACGGCGATGCCGAGCGACCATCGGCGACGGTGCCGGGTGATGGGTCGGCGGGCCATGGTGTCACCCCCAGAGCGGCACGGACGGAACGAACGAGAACGCCTCGTCGACCAGGTTAGGGGCGAGGGCGTCGAGGGATGCCGGCTCCCAGCGGGGTGAGCGATCCTTATCGACCAGCTGTGCGCGGATGCCCTCGGCGAGGTCGGGCTGTGTCACGGCGAACCACTGGGCCAGGCGGTACTCCTGGTCGAGCGCCTGCCGCAGGTCAAGGCCCCGTGCGCGGCGCACCGCTTCGAGCGTGATGGTCAGCGAGGTCGGGGAGAGCTCGCGGAGGGTGCCGGCGGTCTCCCGCGCGGCGGGCACGTCGCTGGCGCGCAGGCGCTCGACGACCTCGGCGACGGTGGGGGCGGCGAAGGCGTCGTCGATCCATCCGCGTGCTTGCTCGAGCGCGGAGGTATCGGGGGTGTCGTCGAACAGCAGCACGATCTCCGACGGCGACCCCGGGTCGGCGCGGGTCTCGAGCGCCTCGGCGAGCGGACCGAGGTGCATCGTCGGCACGAGGTGGTCGGCGAATCCGGCGTAGAGCGCGTCGGCGGCGGTCATCGTGGCGCCCGTGAGAGCCAGGTACTCGCCGAGGCGGCCCGGCGCACGCGCCAGGAGCAGGCTGCCGCCGACGTCGGGGGTGAAGCCGATGCGGGTCTCGGGCATCGCGAGGCGCGAGCGTTCGGTGACGATCCGGATGCGGGCGTGGCCCGCGAGCCCGATGCCGCCGCCCATGGTGATGCCGTCGGCGTACGCGACGATCGGCACCGGGTACTCCGCGATCGCGGCGTT
>NZ_DEPK01000273.1:0-168 GCF_002358725.1 Microbacterium sp. UBA3394 | reverse complement strand
CGGAGGCCCCGCACGTCGCCTCCCGCGCACAGTCCGCGATCACCGGCGCCGTCGAGGAGCACGAGGTCGATGTGGGGCGAGTCGCGCCAGGTGTCCAGCGCGTCGGTGAGGTGGCGCACCATGTCGAGGGTGAGCGCGTTGATCGCCCGCGGCCGGTTCAGCGTGAGA
>NZ_DEPK01000031.1:17630-30457 GCF_002358725.1 Microbacterium sp. UBA3394 | reverse complement strand
AGCGTCATCGCGCGCAGGCCGATCTGCGGCAACGGCACGGTCGTCCAGAAGTCGGCGCCCTGGACGAGTGCCGCCTTGTCCTCCAGCGAGAGCTGCTCGAGCAGGGGACGAAGATGCTCGGTGTCGACGTCGGTCGAGATCTGCGCGGTCATGCCGCCTCTCCTTCGGGGTGGGCCGCGAGAAAAGCTCGACGCTCGTCGCGACGGGTCGCCTGCTTGTCGGGATCGGGGATCGGTGCCGCCATGAAAAGGCGCTGCGTGTAGGGGTGCGTCGGCGCCGACGTGACCTGGTCGCCTTCGCCGGACTCGACGATCTCGCCCCGGTACATCACCGCGACGCGGTGGCTGATGTGACGCACCACCGCGAGGTCGTGGGTGATGAACAGGTACGCGACCCCGGTGCGCTCCTGGATGTCGATGAAGAGATCCAGCACGCGCGCCTGCGTCGACAGGTCGAGGGCCGACACGGGCTCGTCGCACACGATGAGCTTCGGGTCGAGTGCCAGGGCGCGCGCGATCGCGATGCGCTGGCGTTGACCGCCGGAGAATTCGCGCGGCAGGCGCGAGCGAGCGTCGGCGGGCAGGCCCACGCCGTCGAGCAGGTCGCGCACGCGGCCGCGCGCCTCCTTCACGGCGACGCCGCGCGCGGTGAGCGGCTCGGCGAGGATCTGCTCGATCGTGAGGTTCGGGTTGAGGGACGAGTAGGGGTCCTGGAAGACGACCTGGATCTCGTCCGCGAGGTCACGGCGCTCCCGGCGGTGCAGGTGCGAGATGTCGCGACCGCCGTAGGTGATCGTCCCCTCCGTCACCGGCGCGAGCCCGAGGACCGCGCGCCCGAGGGTGGTCTTGCCCGAGCCGGACTCGCCCACGAGCCCGAGCGTCTCGCCGGGACGGATGTCGATGGACACGCCCTTCAGAGCACGGAAGGGTTCGGCGCGGAACCCCTTGCCGGGGTACTCGACGACGAGGTCGTCGACGGTGAGAAGCGGCTCGGTCATGACCGGACTCCTTCGCGGTAGGCCGGACGTGCGGGACCCTCATCGAGGATCGCGTCCAGCAGCGACTTCGTGTACGGGTGGGTCGGAGCGCCGAGGATCGTGCGAACCGGTCCCTGTTCGACGAACAGGCCCTGCTGCATGACCGTCACGCGGTCGCACAGGTCGGCGACGACGCCGAAGTTGTGCGTGACCAGCAGCATGGCCATGTGGCGCTCCTCCTGCAGGTCGCGGAGCAGGTCGAGCACCTCGGCCTGGACGGTGACGTCGAGGGCGGTGGTGGGCTCGTCGGCGATGATCAGGTCGGGATCGGTCGAGACCGCGCCGGCGATGAGCACGCGCTGCGCCATGCCGCCGGACACCTCGAACGGGTAGGCGTCGAAGGTGCGCTTCGGGTGGGGGATCCCGACGCGATCGAGCAGGGCGAGCGACTTCTCGGTCGCTTCCTTCTTCGACAGGCCGAGGTTCCTCCGGAGCGGCTCCACCAGCTGCGACCCGATGGTGAACGAGGGGTCGAGGTTCGACATCGGCTCCTGCGGAATGTAGCCGATGCGTGCGCCGCGGATGCCGGTGTACGTCGACTCGGGAGCATCCGCCAGCTCCGTGCCCTCGTAGCGGATGGAGCCGGCGGTGACATGTCCGCCGCGGGGCAGCAGGCCGAGCACGGCGAACGCCGTCTGCGTCTTGCCCGAGCCCGATTCGCCGATGAGGCCGTGGATCTCGCCCTTGCGGATGTCGAGCGAGACGCCGTGCACGACCTCGATGTCGGAGCTGGCGGCCTGCTGGTAGGCCACCCGCAGGTCGCGCACGCTCAGGGCGATCTCGCGCTCGGCGTTCGAGTCGCCATCGTCGTGGACGATCGTCGCGCCCTCGACGAGCGGCAGCTCCATGGAGTCCTCGAGCGAGGAGCGGTCGCCGCCGGTGGTGGACAGCGAGGTCGTGACCGCGGCGATCGACCCGGTGGCCGTCGCGACGGCGCGCCGACGTCGGCGGCGCACCACCGTCGTGCGCTCGAGCTCGTCGCGGAGGGTGTTCGCGAGCAGGGTGAGCGCGATGCTCGTGAGCGCGATCGCCAGAGACGGCCACAGCATCAGGATGGGCGCCTGATAGATCCGCGCGAAGCCTTCGGAGAGCATCTGGCCCCAGGTCGGCACCGTCATGTCACCGAGACCGATGAACTCCAGGCCGGACTGGATCGCGATCGCGATGCCCGCGATGATCGCGGACTGGATGATGATGGGCGCGCGCACGACGGAGAGGATGTGCCGGCCGATGATGCGCATGTCGCTGAGTCCGGAGACCCGGGCGGCGTCGACGTAGAGCTCGTTGCGCACGCCGGTGACGGCGGCGTAGACGAGGCGGTAGTAGGCCGGCGACAGGATGATCCCGAAGATCAGCATGGCTCCCCACACCGACGGTCCGATGACCGTGCGCGCGGCGATCAGGATGACGATCGCGGGCAGCGCCATGATGAGCGATGTCATCCAGGAGGCGACCGAGTCGAACCAGCCGCGGTAGTACCCGGCGATGAGGCCGCCGATGACGCCGATCAGCAGCGAGGTCACCACGGCCACCAGAGCGGCCGCGATCGTCACCTGCGTGGCGACGAGCAGACGGGAGAACACGTCGCGGCCCGCGCTGTCGGTGCCGAGGAGGTGCTCGGCGCTGGGGTCCTGGAGGATGAGCTGGAGCGACGCCTGGTTGGGGTCGTACGGCGCCAGCAGTCCTCCGATGACGGCGATCACCGCGATGAGGGCGAGGAAGATCAGTGAGGCCAGGCCGACGGGGCGGCGCAGCAGCCGCCGGAACAGCGAGGCGCGGGCGGGCCCCTTCGGGACGGACGTGGGGACGTCGACGGCGGTCATGACAGTCGCACCTTCGGGTTGAGCGCAGCCTGAGCGAGATCGATGATCAGGTTGACGATGATGACGATGAGGGCGGTGACCACGACGACTCCCATGACGACGGGGATGTCGCCCTGGGTTCCGGCGGCCACGGTGAGCTGACCGAGGCCCGGGAGGGCGAAGACCTGCTCGACGATGAGGGCGCCGCCGAGCAGTCCGATGAACTGGACGGCGAGCACGGCGAGTGCGGGGCCGCCGGCGTTGCGCAGCACGTGCTTGTAGACGACGCTCCCGCTCCGCAGACCTCGCGCGCGGAGGGTGCGCACGTAGTCGCGCGACATCGCGTCGATGACGGAGCCGCGGATCTGCTGGGTGACGGCGGCGATCGCTCCCAGGGAGAGGGCGATGATCGGCAGGGTGATGGAGGCGAGCCAGCCCCCCACCGAGTCGGTTATCGGCGTGTATCCGGTCGCTTTGAACCAGCCGAGGTTGATCGCGAAGATCAGCACGAGGTAGACGGCGATGAGGAACCCGGGGATGGCGAACCCGAGCACGGAGATGAACTGCACGATCGTGTCGACCGCGCCGCCGCGGCGCGCGGCGAGGACGCCGAGGATCACCGACACGATGGCCGTGATGATGGTCGTGCCGATGACCAGGGTGAGGGTCACCGCGAGACGTCCGGACAGGCTCACGATGACGAGCTGGCCGTTGAACCACGAGCGGCCGAAGTCGCCGGTGAGGGCCGACGTGAGCCAGTCCCAGTACTGCACGACCAGCGGGCGGTCGAGACCGAGCTCCTGAGCCCTCTGCTGGACCGTCTCGGCGGTCGCGGTCTGGCCGACCAGGCGACGGGCGATGTTCGCGCTGTCGAGGTACATCAGACCGAAGGCGAGTGACGAGATGACGAAGAGGAGGACGACGCCGGCGAGGATCCGCCGGATGATGAACGTGAGCATGCTGAACTCCAACGTGTGGGGCTCCGGGGGCCCTGCGGGGCCCCCGGAGCGAGCCTTCTAGTTCTTCGGCTGGAAGTCGTAGATGGCCGGGTAGGCGTTGCTCGGGAGCATCTCGACGGTCGTGTTGGCGTCCGTCGCGAAGCTGCCCTGCACGCGGTAGAAGGGAGCGAACCAGGCGTTCTCGACGATGTACCGGTTCAGCTCCGCCGCGACGGCGTCCTGGGTCGCCTCGTCACCGAACTGGATCTGCTCGATGTACTCGTTCACCTGCGGGTCGGAGTAGCCGAACGGGTTCCAGGTGGCCGTGGGGGAGATCATGAACTGGATCAGCTGCCAGTCGGGGTTCTCCTCGAGGGCCATGAAGGTGGCGGGGTACTTCGGGGCGAGGATGTCGCTGATGAAGTTCCCGACGGGCACCTCGGTGTAGTCCGCGGTGATCCCGACATCGGCCAGCTGCTGGCTGATGAGCGTGTAGGTGTTCGCGCCGAGCACCGAGACCGAGGGCATCGAGATCGTGAGTCCGTCGGCGTAGCCGGCTTCGGCCAGCAGCTCCCGCGCCTTCTCGGGGTCGTAGGTGTAGTAGCTGTCGAGCGCGTCGTCGTACGCGGCCGAGTTCGTCGGGAACACCTGCGTGGTGGCCGTGCCGTAGTCGTTCTGGAGGGCCGTGAGCAGGCCTTCGCGGTCGAACGCGTAGTTGATCGCCTGGCGCACCCGCACGTCGGCGAGTGCTTCGTCGAGTTCGCCGCCGCGGTCGAAGAGCAGCAGGCCCTGGAAGTCGAGCTCGTTGGCGTTGACGGTCCATCCGGCCGCCTCGACCTCGGCGAGCGCGTCGTTCTGGGCGAGCTTGACGCCGTTGGCCTCGCCGGCCTTGATCGCGTTCACGGCGGCGGTCGGGTCGCTGAGCACGTTGATGATGAGCTCGTCGTAGTGCTGCGCGTCGGGGTTCCAGTAGTCCGGGTTCGCCGTGTAGACGTACGACGTGCCGGTCACCGTGGCCGCGGTGTCGAGGATGTAGGGGCCGGAGCCGACCGGCGTCGTGGCGAGGTCCTCGCTGTCCAGCGATGCCTCGGCGGCGACCAGGCCCGCGGTGCGCGTGAGGTAGTTCAGCAGCGCGGGGTCGGGTGCGCTGAGCGAGATGACGACGGTCGATTCGTCGGCGGCCGAGATCGTCTCGACGTTGCTGAGGTAGCCGACATCCGGTCCGGAGCCGTCCTTGAAGCGCTGCATGTTCTCGACGACCACGTCGGCGTTGAGCTCGGAGCCGTCGGTGAAGGTGACGTCGTCGCGGAGGGTGAGGGTCAGCTCGGTGTTGTCCTCGTTGTAGGCGAAGTCGGAGGCGAGCCAGGGCTCGATGGTGCCCTCCGGCGTCGCGAGGAGCAGCGTGTCGTAGGTCGCCTGGTAGAACGGCGACTGGTTGCCCCACTGGGACTGCGCCGGGTCGAAGGTCTGCGGCGCGAGGATCGCGACGAGGGTGAGGGTGCCGCCGCCGCTGGCGTCGTCACCTGTCGAGTCGGATCCACCGGCGCAGCCGGCGAGTGCGAGGGCGGCCGCCGCGACGACGGCTGCTGTGGCCTTCCATCGGAACATCCTTGGTCCCTTTCGGTCGTGGCGATTCCCCTGTGGACCGCCGTCAGGCGATGACGCTAACACCAATAACGAGTGAGCACTAGGTTTTTGCCCTAAAAAACTAGCGTCCGCTAGGAATTCGTTATAGAACGGATGTCGAGAGGGCCTGCGCACGCCCGCCAGCGGGGACGGACGGCGCGGGCTACGGTGAACCAATGACGGATTCCACTCCGACGGTCGCGCGTCAGAGCGCCTCCCGTCCGCTGCGCAAGCGGAGAGGGGAGTACGCGAAGTCGGCGGCGACGCGCGAGGCGATCCTCGACGCCGCGCTGGAGGTGTTCGCGCACTCGGGCTACCGCAAGGGGTCGTTGCGCGACGTCGCGTCGCGCGTCGGAATGAGCGAGGCCGGACTGCTCCACCATTTCAAGACCAAGAGCGCGCTGCTGCAGGCGGTGCTCGACCACCGCGACGAGCAGTCGCGCGGATACGTGGACTTCGACCAGGAGGACGGCGTCGAGGCGCTTCGCGGCCTCGTCGCGCTGGCGGCCCACAGCGCCTCCACGCCCGGCGTGGTGGAACTGTTCTGCACCGTCTCGGCGGAGGCGACCTCGCCCGATCATCCTGCCCACGACTACTTCATCCGCCGCTACGCGTACGTGCGCGACAACGCCGCCGCCGCGTTCGAACGCGTGGCCGCCGCGGGGCGCCTGCTGCCCGGCGTGGATCCCATGCGGGCGGCGGTCGCGACGATCGCCCTCATGGACGGGCTGCAGGTGCAGTGGCTCCTGGATCCCACATCCACCGACATGGCCGAGGCGCTCGCCGAGTTCTTCGGCGGCATGATCGCCGGTTTCGACATGGGGGCGCTGGAGCGTCGCCTGGATGCGCTGGGCTCCGACGTCGCCGCGCCGGGCGGGGCGGATGACGCGCCCGCCGGTGTCGATGAGGTCGTGGCGTGATCCGCACCCCCTTCCACCTCGGATGGACGGTCGGCCCGAAGCTGGGTGCCTTCGAATCCCCCGGCGGCGCCGCGGCCGTTCCGGTCGTCCTGCCGCACGACGCCATGCGCGACCTGCCGCGGGCGGCCGACAGCGATCAGGGGGTCGCAGCCGGATACCACTCCGGCGGGGTCTTCGAGTACGCCACCGAGCTCGACGTGCGGGCGGACTGGCGCGAGAAGACCGTGATGCTCGACTTCGAGGGCGTGTACCGCGACGCGGTCGTGCTGGTGAACGGCGATGTCGCCGGGCACGAGGAGAACGGGTACAACGGGTTCACCGTCGTCCTCGATCCCTTCCTGCGCTTCGGCGAGCGCAACCGCATCACCGTCGAGGCTCGCGCGCACCGCGACAGCCGGTGGTACTCGGGCGCCGGCATCTACCGGCCGGTCCACCTCATCGTCGCCGATCCCGTGCACATCGCGCTGGACGGCATCCGCGTCACGACTCCCGACATCGACCGCGAGCGGGCTATCGTCGAGATCGCGACGACGGTCGAGAACGCTTCGCGTCACACGCGCACGATGCGCGTGGCGTGGGAGGTCATCGCCCCCGGCGGCGGCATCGTCGCGCGCGCGGACGCGCCGGTGACGGTGCTGCCCGGCGAGCCGGCGACGGCGAGGGTGCGCGTGGCGGTGGAGGATCCGGCGCTCTGGCATCCCGACGCTCCCGCGCTGCACCGGGTGCGCGCGTCGCTGGCCGACGGCGAGACGAGTGTCGACGCCGACGCGGTGAGCTTCGGCATCCGCCGGCTCCAGCTCGACGCGGCGCGCGGTCTGCGCATCAACGGCGACGCCGTGCTGCTTCGGGGAGCGTGCGTGCATCACGACAACGGCCCGCTCGGGGCGGCCACCCCCGATGCCGCCGAAGACCGTCGGGTGCGCCTGCTGAAGGAGGCCGGCTTCAATGCCCTGCGCAGCGCGCACAATCCCATGAGCCGCGCGATGCTCGAAGCCTGCGACCGGCACGGCATGCTGGTGATGGACGAGCTCGCCGACGTCTGGACCCGCTCCAAGACCGCGTTCGACGCCGCGCCGTCCTTCCCCGACCGGTGGCGCCACGACGTGGCGGCGATGGTGGCCAAGGACCTCAACCATCCGAGTGTCGTCATGTATTCGATCGGCAACGAGATCCTCGAGCTCGGCACCCCGCACGGCGGCGCCTGGAGCAGGCGGATCGCCGCGGAGGTGCGACGCCTCGATCCGCATCGCCCGATCACGAACGGCATCAACGGCATCATCGCGAACCTGCCGCGCATGACCGAGGCGATGGCCGAGCTCGAGGCCGCCGACCCCAACACGATGATGGCGAACATGGGCGAGCAGATGGCGCTCATGAACGCCTCGGACCCGGTGAGCGAGTCCATCGAGGAGTCGGCCGCCGCCCTCGACGTCGTCGGCTTCAACTACGCCGACTCCCGCTACCGGAGCGATGCGGATCGGTACCCGCATCGCATCATCGTCGGCTCCGAGACCTTCCCGGCCCACATCGACGTCATGTGGTCTCTCGTCGAGGAGCTGCAGCACGTGATCGGCGACTTCACCTGGACCGGATGGGACTACCTCGGCGAGGCCGGGATCGGTCGCGTCGACTACACCGACGAGCCCGGTTACGAGTCCACTGGCACCGCCGGGCCGTTCCCGTTCGTCACGGCGGAGTGCGGCGACCTCGACATCACCGGTCACCGCCGCACCGTGTCGTACTACCGCGAGATCGTCTACGGACGGCGCACGGACCCCTTCATCGCCGTGCACCGCCCGCAGCATCACGGGCGACCGACCGCGACGACGCCGTGGTCGTGGGACGACACGGTCGCCTCGTGGACGTGGCAGGCCGCCCCCGGGTCACCGGTGACGGTCGACGTGTACGCGGATGCCGACGAGGTCGAACTCCGGCTCGACGGCGAGACGGTCGGGTTCGCGAGGGTGGGGGAGGAGAGAGCCTTCCGGGCGCGGTTCGACATCGCCTATCGGCCCGGCGTCCTGGAGGCCATCGCGCGGCGCGGCGGCGCCGAGCTCGGCCGCCACGAACTGCGGACCGCCGGCCCGGTGGCGCTCGCCGCGCGTGCGGAGTCCTCGCGCATCGCCGAGGACGGACTCGCCTTCGTCTCACTGACCCTGGAAGATGCCGCCGGCACGGTCGCGTGCGATGCCGACCGGGTCGTCACCGTCGAGGTCGAGGGGCCCGGCGAGCTCGTGGGGATCGGCACCGGACGAGCGCGCACGCTCGAGCCGTTCTCGGGAGCATCCGTCACCACCTACGACGGTCGCGCCCTCGCCATCGTGCGGCCCACCGGACGGGGCGAGATCTCGGTGACCGCGCGCGCCGACGGCCTGACGTCAGCGACAGCGTCCATCGCGGTCTGACGACCACGGCGCCGTCTTCGCCGCCACATCGATTGACTTCAAACGTTTGAATACGTAAAGTGTCATCGCACTCACTCAAAGAGGAGGACTCTTGACGGCTCTGAACACCACCGTTTTCCAGGCGACGCGCCCCTTCGGGTGGCGGGACAAGGTCGGCTATCTCTTCGGAGACCTCGGAAACGACTTCCTGTTCATCTTCGCCTCGGCGTATCTCCTCGTCTTCTACACGAACGTCGCGGGACTCAACCCGGCGCATGTGGGGACGCTGTTCCTGCTGACGCGCCTGCTCGATGCGTTCACCGATGTGTTCTGGGGGCGCTTCCTCGACCGGCACACGCCGTCGCGGGCGGGACGCTTCCGGGTGTGGATCGGTCGCGCCGCGCCGCTGCTCGTCGTGGCCAGCGCGCTCCTGTACGTCCCCTTCATCTCCGAGTGGACCTACACCGCCAAGCTCGTCTACGCCGTCGTGACCTACATCCTCTGGGGCTCGGTCTTCTACACGATGGTCAACATCTCCTACGGCTCGCTCGCGTCGGTGGTCAGCGGCGTTCCCGCCCACCGCGCCTCGCTGTCGGTGTTCCGCGGGGTCGGCGCCAACATCGCCGCGCTGTTCGTCGCACTCGTTCCGCCGCTGGTGATCTACGCCACGGTGGACGGCGTCTCGCAGGTGCTGCCCGGAGCCTTCTTCGTCACGGGCCTCGTCTTCTCCGCCGCCGCACTCGTGTTCTACGTCTTCTGCTACTCCCTCGTGCGCGAGCGCGTGCACGCGCAGCCCGTCGAGGGACGGAGCTTCGGCCAGCTGCTGCGCTCGCTCGCGGGAAACCGTGCCCTGATCGCGCTCATGGCGGGAAACCTCACCCTCATGCTGGCGTCGCTGCTGACCGGATCGATGGCGGCCTACCTGTGGCTGAACTACTTCAACAAGGGCGCGCTCTCCGGGCCGGCACAGTTCGCGCAGTATCTGCCCGCCCTGCTCATCGCCCCGGTCGCCCCGCTTCTGGCCTCCCGCATCGGAAAGCGCGAGACGCTCGTCGTCGCTCTCGCGGCGACCTCCGCGCTCTATCTGCTGCTCTATGTGCTGCACACCGATTCGCCGTGGGTTTTCATCGTGCTGACGCTGCTCGCAGGGGTCGGGCTGGGACTGTTCAACCTGCTCGTGTGGGCCATCATCGGCGACGTGATCGACCATGAAGAAGTTCGAAGCGGCGAGCGCGACGACGGAACCGTGTACGCGGTGAACACCTGGGCCCGCAAGCTCGGTCTCGCGCTGGCCGGTGGGCTGGGAGGCTACGCGCTCTCGCTCGTGGGCTTCCAGTCCGGGCAGACGGAGCAGAGTGCCGCGACGATCGAGGGGATCTACACGGTCGCGACCCTCGTGCCGGGCATCCTATACGCCGTCGTGGCCGCGATCTTCCTGTTCTGGTACCCGCTGTCCCGTGCCCGGGTCGCCGCGAACGTCGCGACCCTTGCCGAGCGCCGGGAAGCGGACGCCTGAGATGGCCCGACGCCCGACCCTGAAGGACGTCGCCGAGCTCGCCGGCGTCTCGGTGTCGGCGGTGTCCTACGCCCTCAACGACCGCAGCGGCGTTCCGCTCGCCGAGGCGACCAAGACGCGCATCCGCCGCGCCGCCGACGAGCTCGGCTACGTTCCCAATCGAGTGGCGCGGTCGCTGCAGGCTCGCGCCGCCCGCGCGATCGGCGTCATCCTCGACAAGCCGCTCACGTCGCCGCGATACGCGGGAATCGTGGAGGGCATCGGGATCGGACTCCGCGACCACGACCTGCAGCTGACCCTCGTGCCCGGCGGGGCCGTCGAGGCGGCTGTCGAGGATGCGCGCGGCGGTCTCCTCGCGGGACTGATCTTCATCGGACACGACGACCTCAGTGCGCCGCCCGCGCTCGTCGCGCAGGTGCTCGCCCACCGCATCCCGTTCGTCGCCCTCGACTGCGGGGAGCGAGACGCTCCCTACGCCACCGTCGACTTCGACTACGCCACAGGAGTGAGGCAGGCGGTGGCGCACCTCGCCGAGCAGCAGGTCACCGAGGTGCTCTACGTGCGGCCGGATCTCGACTCGCGCGCGGAGATTCAGCGCGAGCGCGCCCTCGCCGACGAGCTCTCCGCCCGTGGCGACACGCGGTTGACCGTGCTGTCGGACGGTATCACGGCCGAGAAGCTCGAGACGCTCGACGCGCATCCGGGGAGCCTCGCCGACCACATCACCCGGCTCCGGACCGACATCGAGCGGGCGCTGCGGGCGTCATCCGATCCCGACCTCTCGCGCACGGCCGTGCTGTGCGCGTGGGGATCCGACGTCGAGGCGGCCTATCGGGCGGCGCACGCGGTCGGCGGCGTCCACGTCGCTTCGCTCGCGGCGGGCACACTCGAGCTGGACCTCTGGCCCAACCTGTTCTCCTCCCGGCTTCCCCTCGAGGAAGCCGGACGCGCGTGCGCCGACCTCATCGTCGCCGAGGTCGCCGGGCGCGCCGAGTCCCCGCACCTGCTTCTCGCACCGACACCGGCCGCTTCGGCCACAACGATCCCCCTCAGCGATACCGGAGGAAGACCATGACCAGGCCGAACATCATCTTCATCATGTCGGACGACCACGCGGCGCACGCGAT
Source organism: Microbacterium sp. UBA3394 (assembly GCF_002358725.1). NCBI lineage: Bacteria > Bacillati > Actinomycetota > Actinomycetes > Micrococcales > Microbacteriaceae > Microbacterium > Microbacterium sp. UBA3394. The sequence goes on along the minus strand of NZ_DEPK01000031.1, from coordinate 19,108 downwards.
CTCGGCGTACGGCAGCCGGGTGAACCACACCCCGCATCTGGACCGCATCGCCGAGGAGGGCATGCGTCTGGACGCGGTGTACTGCACGAACTCGATCTGCTCGCCGTCGCGGGCGTCGATCCTGACGGGCACCTACAGTCACATGAACGGGGTGTCCTCGATCTGGACCGAGATGGACTACCGCGTGCCGACGTTCATCGACGTGCTGCACGGCGACGGCTACAAGACGGCCATGTTCGGCAAGTGGCACCTCGGCGAGCACGGCCGGTCGCTCCCGCGCGGCTTCGACGCGTGGAAGATCTTCCCCGGTCAGGGGGACTACGTCGATCCCGAGATGATCGACGCGAACGGCGCGGCGAAGGTGCCGGGCTACGCCACCGACATCGTCACCGACTTGTCGATCGATTGGATCGACGCGCTCGACGCGGACCAGCCGTTCGCGATGATGGTGCACCACAAGGCGCCGCACCGGCCGTGGATCCCCGACGAGAAGCACAAGCATCTGTACGCCGACGGCCAGATCCCCGAGCCCGACACGTTCTTCGACGACTACGAGTCGCGGTCGAAGGCGGTGCGCGGCGTGCACATGACGATCGCCGACGACATGGGCGCCGACGACCTCAAGCAGGAGGTTCCGGAGCACCTGCGCGGCGAGGAGAACCGCGCCGCGCGGATGAGCTGGAAGTACCAGATCTACATGCGCGACTACCTGCAGTGCATTCAGTCGATCGACGACAACGTCGGCCGCCTGCTCGACCACCTCGAGGAGAAGGGCCTCGCCGAGAACACCCTCGTCGTGTACACCTCCGACCAGGGGTTCTTCCTCGGCGACCACGGCTGGTTCGACAAGCGCCTGATGTTCGATCAGTCGTTGCAGATGCCGATGCTGATGAAGTGGCCCGCCGAGATCGCGGCGGGGAGCCGCTGCGAGGCGATCATCACGAACGTGGACTTCGCCGCGACGTTCCTCGACATCGCGGGCGTCGACGTGGATGCGGCGCTGCCGACCTCGCAGGGCCGCTCGTTCCGGGCGCTGCTGCGCGGAGAAGAGGTCGAGGACTGGCCGGATGCGGCGTACTACCGATACTGGGAGCACGACGACCCGATCCATGCCGCACCGGCGCACTACGGCATCCGCACGAAGGATCACAAGCTGATCTACTACTACGGGGCCGGGCTCGGCGTGCCGGGGGCGTCGGAGACCGTCTTCGAGCCGGAGTGGGAGCTGTACGACCTGAACGCCGACCCGACCGAGGTGCGCAACGTCGCCGACGATCCCGCCTATGCGGAGATCAAGGCCGAGCTCGAGACGAAGCTCGCCGAGTACCAGAAGCACTACCAGGATGAGCCGTATGTCGGCCCGTCGACGCCGCACCCGGAGTGGGGGCCGTACGACGAGGAGATGTTCGCCTTCGTGCAGAAGTACGTCGAGAACATCCGCTCGACCAGCTGAGCCCGCCGCCGCTCACGCCTCGGGC
>NZ_DEPK01000031.1:8175-17275 GCF_002358725.1 Microbacterium sp. UBA3394 | reverse complement strand
CGGGCGCGGCGGCCACGCGAACGTTGCGATCCTTCGCGTCGAGGTTGGCGATAAGGGCTTCGCCGCCGTCGAGGTCGACGATCGCCCACACGAGCCCGTCGGGCGTGCTTCCGGTGACGATCCGGCGGCCTTGGAGCGCCGCCAGAGCCTCGATCGCGTCGGTCACCGGGCGGCGGGATCCGTCTGCTGTGAACACCCCGCGCGGACCCCACTCCTCGAAGCAGGCGAGGGTCGCCACGCCGGGCACGGCCAGAGCCGCGGCGCTCGCGAGGGTCCACGCGGCGAGCTCCGGTGCATCCTGTCGCGGGTCGGCGGCATCCAGCAGCGCCGGTCCGTAGCCGTCGCGCAGATCGTCGTGGGCCGACATCGGCGGAGGAGTCGTCGCGACGTCGTTCACGTGAGGTCGCAGCGAGATCGGCCCGATGTGCACGGCGGCGCCGCCGGCGATCTCGACGGCCTGCTCGGCGACGAGCCGCTGCATGGCGACCGCTTCGGTCAGCTGCGCCGTGCTGAGGCTGTGGAACAGGGGAGTGGTGCTGAAGACGACGCCGTCGAGTCCCTCGGGAAGACGGTGACTCTCGCGGTTGAGCTCGGTGAAGTGCGACCGCACGCCGCCGGTGACGAATGCGGTGATGCCGGCGTCACGCAGCGCGGCCCAGACGAGCCCGATCGCCGTCGTGTCGGAGACCAGGCGGGCCTCGCCGGTGAGCCAGAACGCCGTCACGCGGGCGAGGTCGAGGCCGGCGAGCTCGGCCGCGGCGGGCTCGATGAGCAGGGGGTCGGCATCCGAGAGGATGAACCGCACGTCGAGCGGCCGGCCCGACGCCGCCGCACGATCGAGCGCCGCCCGCCACGTCGGCGAGGCGAGGTCCAGCTCGACGAGCGTCGCGGCCCACGGGATCGCCGGCAGCTGCGGAGCCGGATCCGGTGCCGTCGACGCCGACACGGCCAGGAGCGGCATCGTGACCGGATCGCCCAGCATTACGACGTCGCCGTCGGGGCCTGCGGATTCCCCGGGGCCCGAGGTGACCGAGACGGTGACGGCCTGCGAGACGGCCTCCCCCTCGGCGAGCCGGTACGGAAAGGGCAGTGAGAGCGGTCGGCTGTAGGTCTTGTACGAGGCGTCGGTCCAGTTGCGCTGGTCCTCCATCTCGAAGACGTCGCCGTGGAACCGCAACGCCACGTCGCCGCCGCGACCCTCCCACGACAGTCCCTCGATGTCGAAGGCCGGCTGGTGCGGGCTGATCCTCACCGGGAAGGCACTCTCCTCGGACGAGCCGTCGGTGTGGTCGATCCGCATCGCGGCGCCGGCGAGCGTGGCCGGGTGCAGCACGACGAGGCCGGTGCGGTTGGTCTCGAAGCCGGCGGCCGCGCGCAGGTCGAGGGCGACGGTCACCGTGTCGCCGGCGGCATCCACTCGCACTTCTCCGGACAGGTCGGCGCCGAGCTCGCGGGTGTGAACCCGGATCGTGAGCCCGCCCTCGCGCTCGATCACCTCGTCGACGGTGAGCGCCGCCGTGTCCCAGTCGCGATCGCGCACCACGGCGCGCACCGAGCGCAGCACGACGGCACCGTCGACGGCGAGGTCGGCGATCTCGTCGCCGCGCAGCTCGGCGCTCCAGCGCCCGCTCGTCCACGTGCGCGAGGTCTCGGCCCACAGCGCGCTCACCGAAGATGCCATTAGAGCGAGGTCATGCCGCCGTCGACCTGGAAGGTCGCGCCGGTGGCGAACGCGCTGTCGTCGCTGGCGAGGTAGACCATGATCCCCGCGACGTCGTCCGGGGTGCCGGCGCGTCCGATGGGGATGCGCGAGACGATCGCCGCGCGGGATTCCGGGTCCTCGCTGATGGCGGCGACGAGCGGTGTCTCGGTGTAGGCGGGCTGCACCGTGTTCACGCGGATGCCGCGATCGGCATACGCCGCCGCGACGGTGCGGCCGAGGCCGTGCATCCCGGCCTTCGACGCGCTGTACGCGGTGAAGTCCTTGCCCTCGCCGTTGATCGCGGTGGGGCTTCCGGTGAGGATGATCGACCCGCCGCCGTGGGCGAGCATCGAGCGCACCGCGTGCTTGACCGTGAGGAAGGTGCCGGTGAGGTTGATGTCGACCGTGCGACGCCAGACCTCGAGGTCGAGGTCGGCGATGGGCGCGTCCTGCCCGAACAGCTGCACGCCGGCGTTGGCGACGACCACATCCGGTGCCCAGCCGTCGGCTTCCACCGCGGCGAACGCGGATGCGACGGCGGCCTCGTCGGAGATGTCCATCGTGACGGCGCGGGCGCGGTCGCCGATCTCCGCGGCCGCGGCTGCGGCGCCGTCGCCGTTGCGGTCGGCGACGATGACCCGCGCCCCCTCGCGGGCGAATCGCTGCGCGACTGCCAGTCCGATGCCGAGCGCGCCTCCGGTGATCAGCGCGGTCTTTCCCTCGAGTCGAGTCACGGTGCTCCTCAGTATGTCGGCGGTCAGCGCTGGATGCTGTCGAGGTGCAGCATGCGCGCGAGGTTCTTGTCGAGCTCGTCGTCGCGGAAGATCTTCTTCCAGTCGTCCTTGATGATCGACTCGCGGCCGTAGTCCATCGCGATCAGGCACGCGTCGCTGAACGGGTTGTCGCCGCGCAGGCCGTTGGCCAGAGCGACCTGGGTGTGCCCGTAGAGGATGCTCCGTGCGGCGGCCTCCGGCACGCCCATGGTGTGGATCGCCTCGTCGAGCGCCTCGTTCAGCAGCGACCCGATCATGCAGGCGACGGTCTCGACGAGGGTCGGCTCGAGCTGGGCGAGCTGCTTGACGGTGACGAAGTGCACGTCGATGACGGGGGCGTAGATCGCGCGAACGGTGGCCTCGACGATCTCCCTGTGCGCGGGGTCGTCGCTCTCGACGGCGGCGATCGCGTCCTGCGGGGCGGCGATGCCGCCGAAGGTGTCGGCCCACTCCTCCTTGGTCGTGCGCTCCAGGAACACCGACGGGTGACAGGGGTGCGCGACGGCCTGGGCGACGTCGTCGCGCGTGGTGAGCAGCCCCGCGTACGCGGCGGCGGGGTCGAGCGTCAGCACGATCGCCCCGGCCTTCATCTGCGGCACGAGGTCGGCGGTGACGGGCCCGAGGGCGAGGTCGGGCACGGCGAGCACGACGATGTCGGCGTCGGCGACGGCGGTCGCGGCATCCGACAGCTCGCGGCCCGCGTCGAGGGTGCGCTGCTGCCCGGCGGGCGAGGTCTCGACGTACCAGACGGTGTGGTCGGTGCGGACGAGGTTGTTGGACACGCGCATGCCCATCTTGCCGCCCGCGCCGATGACGGCGATCTTGTACGTGGTCGTGCTCTCGGCGGTGGTGCTCATGACGTGCTCCTCAGGTAGTCGACGGTGGCGCGGGTCCATTCCCGCTCGGTTCGGATGGTGGTCTCGGCGTCGCCCTGCCAGGAGAGCCAGTGCTCGACGATCTCGTTGACGCCTCGCGCACGCGGGCCGACGGTCTCCAGCAGGTGCGCATAGTCGTGCAGGCCCTCGCCCATGCGGGCCCCGCCGTAGGTGAATCCGACCCAGCCGGCCTGGCGTGCGAAGGCGAAGTCCTTCACGTGCACGTTCTTCACCCACGGCGCCGTCGCCTCGACGCAGGCGCGGGGGGATTCCAGCCGCGCGACGACGTTCGCCGGATCGAGGCAGATCCCGAGGCGGTCGCTGTCGACGCGCTCGATGAGGCCGATGAGATCGGCGGTCGGGAGCTGCTCGTACGTCTCGAGCGCGAGGGTCACCCCCGCGGCTTCGTAGTCCGGCAACGCGGCCCGCAGCGAGCTCTCCGCCTCGGCGAGGGTCGGGCGCGTCGTGGGTCCGTTGACCATGCTCCGCACCAGCCGGGCGTCGAAGACGCCGGCGAGCTCGAGGAAGCGCGAGAGGCGATCGGGTCCGATGCCCTTGGTGCCCAGTTCGATCGCGACGCCGAGGTCTCGTGCGGCGGATGCCGCGTCGGCGACCTCCCGCGCGGTCATCGACTCCAGCGGGGCGTAGTCGCAGATCTGGAACAGCTCGACGCCCATCTCGCGGGTCGCTTGGAGAGCGTCGACGAGCGACAGCGGAGCGGGCACCCGATCGGAGTGCTGCCAGAAGAAGGCGTAGGTGCCCAGGCCGATCACGACGCGTTCCGGGCATCGGCGAGGGCGGCGGCTTCGTCGATCACGGCGAGCAGGTTGTCCGGATCGTGGGCGAAGCGGCCGAGGAAGAGGCCGTCCGCTGCGCCGTCGAGGCGGGCGAGGAGGCCGGGGCCCGCGGACCCGCCGTAGATGACGACGCTCCCGGCGCGGCCCGCGTCGGCGTCGATCGCGCCGCGCAGGGCACGCGTGACGGCCGCGATGTGGTCGTCGGGTGCGGGCTCGGTGGCGCCGATCGCCCAGACCGGCTCGTAGGCGACGACGACCGGTCCGGCCGGAACGCCCTCGAGGTCCGCGGCGAGCTGATCGAGATTGGCGGATGCTGCGTCGGCGCCGCTCATGCGGGCATCCTCGCCGATGCAGAGCACGGGGGTGATGCCGTGCTCGAGCGACGCGGCGGCTTTGCTCGTCGTGACCTCGTCGGTCTCGCCGAAGAGCCGCCGGCGCTCGGCGTGGCCGATCTCCGCGACCTGAACCCCGACCTCGGCAAGTTCGGCGGCGGTGATCTCACCCGTGAACGCGCCGGGAGGGTGGGCGGAGACATCCTGCGCCCCGACGAGCACCGGGGTCGCCGCGAACGCTTCGATCGCGGCCGGGATCTGCAGGTAGGTGGGGATGACGAAGAATCGCACCCGACCGTCGGCGATCGCCGCGTGGGCCTGCAGCCGCGGCGCGACCTCGGCGAACCAGGCGCGCGCGCGGGCGTTGCCGAAGTACGTCTTCAGGCTCACACCGACGGTGACGGGTGCGGTCATCAGCAGGATCCGGTCTGCTCGTACGCGCCGATGACGGCGACCTTCTCGGCGGAGGCCGAGCTCGGGTCGAAGCGGTAGGTGAGCCACTCGCGCACGAGACGGCGGGCGAGCTCGATGCCAACCACGCGCTGACCCATCGTGAGCACCTGCGCATCGTTGGAAAGCACGCCGCGCTCGACGGAGAACGAGTCGTGGGCGGTGACGGCGCGGATGCCGGCGACCTTGTTGGCGGCGATCGCGACGCCGAGGCCGGTGCCGCAGATCAGCAGGGCCCGGTCCGCCTCGCCGCGCGAGACACGCTCCGCGGCTTCGATCGCGACCTTGGGGTAGGGGGTGTGGCCGTCGGCGTCGACGCCGACATCCACCACCGACGCGACACCGGGGTTCTGTTCGAGGTCCTTCTTGAGAATCTCCTTGTAGTCGTAGCCGGCGTCGTCGCAGCCGATGATCAGGCGCAGCGGTGTGGTGTCGGACATGTCAGTTCTCCTCGGGGGTCGGATCGGCGAGCATCGCGCCCACCGCAGTGACGATCAGGGCGAGCGAGTGCGCACCCGGGTCGGGGGTTCCCACGCTGTGCTCGCCGTGCGTGCGCGCACGGCCCATGCGGGGGAGGAGGTCGGCCGTTGCAGCGGCGGCCTCGGTCGACGCCTTCGCGGCAGCCGTCCACGCGGCGGCGAGGTCGCGGGAGGCGACCTGTGCGGTGAGCGTCTCGGCGAAGGGAACGAGGGCATCGACGAGGGTCTTGTCGCCGACCTCGGCCTTGCCGTAGGCCATCACGCCGCGAGCGGCCGCATCCACACCGCGCGCGACGGCGGTCGGCTCGGGTGCGCCGGCGTCGCCGAGTTCGGCGGCGATCGACGACAGGATCACGCCCCACAGCGCGCCCGAGGTGCCGCCGGCCCGATCGGACCACGCGTCGGCGGCGCGCTCGAGCGTCGTGCGGGCCCCGGCGCCGGCGGTGACGGCGTTCGTGGCGGCGGCGAGGGCGGCGTGCGAGCCGCGCCGCATGCCGATGCCGTGGTCGCCGTCGCCGGCGACGGAGTCCATCCGGCCGAGTTCGTCGACGTGGGTGTCGATCGTGTCGACGAGGGTCCGAAGCGCCGTGTGGACGATCCGGGCGACCCGCCGCGAGGCGTCGTCGGCGTCGGGGATGGCGTCGATGTCGCCGTCGGCGACCGCAGCCGCGTCGGCCAGGGTGACCGGACCTACCGAGCCGCGCCGATAGGCGGGGGTGTCGACCGGCGTCTCCCAGAGTCCGGCGAGCTCGTCGTCGAGCCAGAAGAGGGTGAGCGACGTGCCGGCCATGTCGAACGACGTGCAGTACTCGCCCACGTGCGGGTCGACGACCTCGACCCCCGCGTCTTCGAGCAGCCGGGCGATGCGCCGGTACACGACGAACATCTCCTCGTACTTCAGCGATCCGAGCCCGTTGAGGATCGGGACCACGCGGGCTCCCGGCACCGTCACGCCGTCGGGGATCTCGCCGAGCAGGCGAGAGACGAGAAGGTCGGCGAGCTCGTCGGCGGTGGGGATCGCCGTCTCGTCCACCCCGGGTTCGCCGTGGATGCCGAGGCCGATCGCCATGCGTCCCTCGGGCACGGTGAACAGAGGTGCCTCGGCACCGGGGAGGGTGCACCCGCTGAAGGCGACGCCGAACGAGCGGGTGCGGGCGTTGGCGTGGGCGGCGATGCGTGCGACCTCGCCGAGATCGGCGCCGGCCTCCGCCGCAGCGGCCGCGCTCCGGAAGACGGTGAGGTCCCCGGCGATCCCGCGACGCTTGTGCGCCTCGGCCGCCGGGGCGCTGGCGACGTCGTCGGTCACCGTGACGGTCTCGCAGCGGATGCCCTCGGCGCGCAGGCGCTCCTGGGCCGCGTCGAAGTTGAGCACGTCGCCGGCGTAGTTGCCGTAGCTGAAGAAGACGCCGCCCCCGGCATCCGCTGCCTTCGCCACCGCGTACACCTGCTGCGTCGACGGCGAGGCGAAGAGGTTGCCCATCGCCGCGCCGTGCGCGAGACCCGGACCGACCAGCCCGCCGAACGCGGGGTAGTGCCCCGAGCCGCCGCCGACGACGACGGCCACCTGGCCCGAAGGTACGACGGTGCTGCGCACGACCCCGCCGGTCACGCGGCGCACCGAGCGGCCGTTGGCGGCGACGAAGCCGTCGATCATCTCGTCGGCGAAGTCGGCCGGGTCGTTCCACAGTCGCGTCATTGCGGCTCCTCACAGCGATGATCGGTGCGCGGGTGCGCGCTTCCCATTCTCCACAACCGGTTGACCAATTGCAAACAACTGGTGGACCGGTCGTCGCCCGCGATGATCCGACCGGATAGGTTGATCACCATGCCCGCCTACTCCGACGACCGCTCGGCCGCGATCGCATCGGCGCTCGCCGCCGTGCCCGCCGGCTCGCCGGTGTCGGAGGTCGCGCGCCGCCTGCTCGACCTGTTCACGAGCGGATCCATCGCGGCAGGCACACGGCTCCCGCCGGAGCGGCACCTCGCGGCGACTCTCGAGGTCGGCCGCTCCGCGGTGCGCGAGGCGCTCGCGGCGCTCGAGATCCTCGGCATCGTCGACGTGCGTCCCGGTTCGGGCACCTACCTGCGCGGAACGGCCAGCGAGCTGCTGCCGCAGACGCTGCGGTGGGGGCTGCTGATCGGCGAACGCAACACCGCCGAGCTGCTCGAGCTGCGCTCGGGACTGGAGATCTTCGTCGCGCGCCTGGCGGCCGGGCGGGTCGACGGGAGCTCCCTGGCCGGCATGCGCGCAACGGTCGATCGGATGCGAGCGTCGGTCGACGATCTTCGGGCCTTCGCCGCGGCGGACCGCGATTTCCACCTCGCCCTCGCCGCCGCGGCCGGGAACGGCGTGCTGGTCGATCAGCTCGACGTCGTGCGCTCCCTCCTGCGGGTCTACGCCGACCGGGCGGTCCACAACGCCGACGCCGCCCAGGTCGCCGTGCAGGAGCACGCCACGATCCTCGCGGCTCTCGAGCGCGCCGACGCCGACGCCGCCGCGTCGGCCATGGCGCTGCACATGGCGACGGCCTCCGCGCGCCTCGCAGACGCCTGAATCGACGCCGTCCGGCGGAGTCTGCCGCGCCGGGTGTTCACACGGCATTCAGGTGTCGTATCCCTCGCCGGCCATGTCCCGCCGGAAAGATGCCGGGCATGCGCGAGCACACCGCCCTGAGGTTCCTCGACGGACTGAGGTTCGGGCCGATGCACCGCCGCGTGTGGTGGCTGTCGGCGATGGGCATCATGCTCGACGGCTTCGATTTCTTCATCATCGGCGTCGCCGTGCCGCTTATCGTCGCGCAGTGGAGCATCACGCCCTTCGAGACGGGGCTGCTCACGAGTGCCGCCGTGCTCGGGGCGATCGTGGGGGCAGCCGTCATGGGGCCGCTGTCGGATCGGATCGGCCGCAAGATCGCGTTCCGGATCGATCTGGGCATGTTCGTCGTGTTCTCGCTGGCCTCGGCCTTCGCCCCCGACATCTGGTGGCTCATCGCCTTCCGCTTCCTTCTCGGCGTCGGAATCGGCGCCGACTACCCGATCGCCGCCAGCTACGTGTCCGAGATCTCTCCCCGCCGGCTGCGGCCACGGCTGCTCATCGGCGCCTTCAGCTTCCAGGCGGTCGGTCAGCTCCTGGGTGCCCTCGTGGGGTTGGTCGTGCTGCTGCTCGACCCGCACCCGGAGGCGTGGCGGTGGATGCTCGCCGCCGGCGTCGTTCCGGCCACCGCGATCGTTATCCTGCGGCGCGGGGTGCCGGAGAGCCCCATGTGGCTGGCGTCGCAGGCGAAGTATCTCGAAGCCGCCGCCGCGCTGTCCCGGTTCGCGGGGCGGACGGTCACGGTCAGCGAGATCCACGACAGGTCCCCGTCGGAGGGCCACGCGGTGCTCGTCGCCGCGACCCGCACCGTGCCGTCCGCTCGCCGTGGCGCCATCTTCTCCGCTCGGCATCGAGCCGCCACCGTGCTGACGAGCGCGCCCTGGTTCCTCATGGACATCGCGACCTACGGCGTCGGCGTGTTCACGCCGACCATCCTCGCCGCACTCGCGCTCGGATCCGCCGCGAACACTCCGTACATCGCCGACGACATCGTCTCGACCGAGGGGGCCGCGGTGCTCGACATCTTCCTCGTCGTCGGCTTCGCGGCGGCGATCCTCCTCGTGCGCCGACTCGGTCTGGTCGCCATGCAGTCCGTGGG
>NZ_DEPK01000031.1:1869-7784 GCF_002358725.1 Microbacterium sp. UBA3394 | reverse complement strand
CCGCTTCAGCTCGCGATCGTCTTCCTCGCCTTCGCGGCGTTCAACCTGTTCATGAACGCCGGACCCAACGCGACCACCTTCGCGATGCCGACCGCCGTCTTCCCCGTCGAGGTGCGCGGTGCCGGCGCCGGCTTCGCGGCCGCTGCCGGCAAGGCGGGCGCAGCGGTGGGAACGTTCTTCTTCCCGCAGCTCCAGGCCGGGATCGGACTGTTCGGAACGCTGTCGATCATCGCCGCCGGCTGCGCCGTGGCGGGCGTCGTCACGATCGTGCTGCGGCGCCTGGTCAGTCAGCGTGAGGTCGCGCCGGATGCGCCGGGCGGCGCGGCGCCGGTTCCGGTCGGCTGACCGCGCGGCCGCGCCGCGGGGCCGTACGGCCGTCTGTCAGCGGGATGGGCGTCGTCTGGGCGATCGGCTCGCTGAACTCCTCCGGCGTCGGCCGCACCACCGACAGCGGGCGGGTCTCGTCGATCGTGAGGCGGAAACGGCGAGCCTCGTGGCGGTGCACACGGCCCGACGACAGCAGCCAGACGAGGCCGATCGAGAAGGCGACCACGCCGGCTCCCGCTCCGACGAGAATGCCCACGCGCGGGCCGAACGCGTCGACGACCGCGCCGACGATGGGTGCGCCGAAGGGCATGCCGCCCATGAGCACCGCCATGTACAGCGCGAGCACGCGGCCGCGCAGGGCCGGTTCCGTCGTCGTCTGCACGTAGCCGTTGGCCGTCGTGAGCATCGTCACGATCGAGAACCCGAGGAACATGAGCGTGATGGCATACGCCCAGTACACCGGCATGTAGGCACCCACTGCCGCGGAGACGGCGAACATTCCGACCCCGAACAGGATGATGCGGAAGCGGGCGCGGTCACGACGCGCGGCCAGCAGCGCGCCCGTGAGGGAGCCCACGGCGAGGATCGAGCTGAGGAGACCGAAGCCGTCGGCCTCCTGGCCGAACTCGATCGCCATCGTGGAGGCGTAGATGGGGAAGTTCATGCCGAACGCGCCGATGATGAACACGATCACGAACGTCACCAGCAGATCGCTGCGGCGCGCGACGTAGCGGAAGCCGTCGGTCAGGCGCGCCCGGCCCTGGGCCTTCGCGCGCGGGACCAGCTCGTCGGGGCGGATGATCGCGAGTGCGGCGATCATCCCGACGAAGGTCAGGGCGTTGATGACGAACACCCAGCCGGTGCCGACCGCGACGATCACGACGCCCGCGACGGCGGGGCCCAGCATGCGGGCGGAGTTGAAGGATGCCGCGTTCAGCGCGATCGCGTTCGAGGCGTTCTCGCGGGCGACGAGGTCGGAGACGAACGCCTGCCGGGTGGGGTTGTCGAACGCGGCGACCACGCCGAGCACCAGCGCGAAGCCGTACATGAGCGGCAGCGACATCGCCCCGACCAGGATGAGGAGGCCGATCGCGCCGCCGAGCAGCATGAGCGCCCCCTGCGTGATCATCAGCAGGCGCCGCCGGTCGAAGCGGTCGGCGACCCATCCGGTCACCCCCACCAGCAGCAGCGGCGGACCGAACTGCAGCGCCATGGTGACCCCCATCGCGCCGGCGTCGTTGTCGGTGAGCACGGTCAGCACCACCCAGCTGAGGGCGGTCGCCTGCATCCACTGGCCCACGTTCGACACCAGGGCGCCGATGAACCACACGCGGTAGTTGAAGACCGAGAAGGAACGGAACATGCTCATCGTGCGGCCAGCTCCTTCATGATCTCGGATGCGGCCGCGAGTGTGCGCCGCTGTTCGGGGGTGAGTGAGGCGAGGCCGTGATCGAGCCATGCGTCGCGCCGGCGCACGGTCTCGTCGACGACGTCGCGTCCGGGGTCGGTGAGGGCGATATTGACCTTGCGGCGGTCGGTCTCATCCGCGGTGCGGCTGAGGAATCCGAGCTCTTCGAGGCAGTTCACGGTGCGGTTCATCGACGGAGCCGTCACGCGCTCGCGCTCGGCCAGCTCGCCCAGCGTGTGCGGGCCGTGGACCTTGAGCGCGGCGAGCACGGCGAACTGGCCGTCGCTCATGCTGTCGATCGCGCGTTCTGCGCGGAGGCGTCGGGCCAGGCGGAAGGTCGCCATGCGGAAGTCGGCGGCGGAGATGTCGCGTTCGAGTTCGTCGGCGTGAACGGCTGCGGGGGCGGTGGTGGGTGATTCGGGGAAGCTCATGCGATTCTTTAGCATAGCTCATTAGTCACGCTAAAGGAATGGCGCCAGACGTGCTGCGCATAGACTCGGCCCATGCCCGAGTTCATCGACGCACACGGGGTCGCGATCGTCTACGACGTGCACGCCGCCCGCACGCCGGCCCGCGGAGTCGTGCAGCTGCTGCACGGCGTCGGCGAGCACGCCGGCCGCTACGCTGCCCTCATCGAGGCGCTCACCGCCGACGGTTTCACCGTGTACGCCGACGATCACCGCGGGCACGGCCGCACCGGCCTCCGTCAGCACGGCGGCCCCGGCAAGCTCGGCCGCCTCGGCAAGGGCGGACATCGCGCCGCCGTCGACGCGCTGTGGCGGTTCACCCGGCTCATCCGTGACGAGAACCCCGATCTGCCGCTGGTTCTGCTCGGCCACTCGTGGGGGTCGTTCCTCGCGCAGAAGCTCGTCAATGCGCATCCCACCGCCTACGACGGTCTGGTGCTGTCGGGTTCCGCGCTGCCGTGGCCCGGCACCCTCAACTCCGGTCCGCTGAACAGGCCGTGGAGCGGTCCGGATGCGACCGGCGTCGAGTGGCTCTCGTCCGACCCCGCGACCGGCGCCGCGTTCCTCGACGATCCGCTCACCACGGCCACGCCGATGCTGCAGCTGTTCGGTCCCTGGAACACCCTCCAGGTGCTGTCGCGGCCACGGCGCGGCCTCGCGCGCGACGTTCCGACGCTGCTGCTGGTCGGGAGCGAGGACACTGTGGGGGGTCCGAAGAGCGTGCATCGCCTGGCGGATGCCTACCGGCGTCGGTCGGGGTTCGGCGATGTCACGACGCTGGTCTACCCCGGCATCCGGCACGAGGTCTTCAACGACGTGGCGCAGGCCGAGGTGCGAGCCGACCTCTCGGCGTGGCTCGACGCGCGCTTCCCCGTGCGGGTCTGACGCGCGTCGCGCCGCCGATCAGTTCGCGACGTTGCCGCCGCGCGCCGCGCCCGAGCGCCCGCGCCCGCCGCGGCGTGACCGGCGCCGACGGCTCGACGGCGCTTCGGCCGGGTTGTGAGCTGCGGCCGACCCCTGGGCGCCGGCCCGCTGACGCTGTCCGTGCACGGCGCCGCCGTGGCCGGCAGCGGGCTTGTCGCCGCGAGCCGAGCGGCTCTGGCCGCCCGCGCGCTTCTGGCCGCCGCCGGACTGCTTCTGTCCACCCGTCGATGCGACCGGAGGGGCGGGCTTCACCGCGGGGGCGGACTCGCCGACGAGCTCGGCGACGGTCGCGTGCGCGGCGTCGACCGGCTCCAGGGCCGCCGTGATCTGCGCCTTCCGCAGCAGGTCCTTCACTTCGCGGCGCTGCGCCTCGAGCGCGATCGTCACCACCACGCCGTCGGCGCCCGCGCGTGCGGTGCGGCCGGAGCGGTGCAGGTACGACTTGTGCTCGACGGGCGGGTCGACGTGCACGACGAGCTCCACGCCGTCGACGTGCACGCCGCGTGCGGCGACGTCCGTGGCGACGAGCACGCGCACGCCGCCGGCATCCGGGCTCGCGCCGAAGGCGGCGAGGTTGCGCTCGCGCGCGTTCTGCGACAGGTTGCCGTGCAGGTCGACGGCGGGGATGCCGGCCGCGGTGAGCTGCTTGGCGAGCTTCTTCGCCTGGTGCTTGGTGCGGGTGAAGAGGATGCGGCGGCCGTATCCCGAGGCGATGCGGCGCACGAGAGCGGTCTTGACCTCGGCGTCGGCCGCGACGAAGACGCGGTGGATCATCGTGCCCTCGGGTACCGAGGACTCGTCGACGGAGTGACGCACCTCGTTCTGGAGGAACTTCGACACGAGGGTGTCGACGCCACGGTCGAGGGTGGCCGAGAAGAGCATGCGCTGACCACCCTGCGGCGTGGCCTTGAGGATGCGGGTCACGCCAGGCAGGAATCCGAGGTCGGCCATGTGGTCGGCCTCGTCGAGCACCGTCACCTCGATGCGGTCGAGCTTGACGATGCCCTGCTGCATGAGGTCCTCGAGGCGACCGGGGCAGGCCACGACGATGTCGACGCCGGCGCGGATCGCGTCGGCCTGCGGACGCTGGCTGACGCCGCCGAAGACGGTCGTGACCGTCAGGCCGGTCGCATCGGCCAGGGGCTTGATGGTCGCCGCGATCTGCGAGGCGAGCTCGCGCGTGGGCGCGAGGACCAGTCCGCGCGGGTGCCCGCCGGTGCGGCGGGCGGCGTTCGCGCCGGAGAGGCGCGCGACCATCGGCAGCGAGAACGCGATCGTCTTGCCGCTGCCGGTCCGGCCGCGGCCGAGCACGTCACGGCCGGCGAGGGCGTCGGGCAGGGTGTCGCGCTGGATCGGGAACGGCTCGGTCACACCGCGCGAGGCGAGGGAGGAGGCGAGGGTCTCGGGCACGCCGAGAGCGAGGAAGGAGGACATGGGGGAGTGCTTTCTGACAGAGCGCGGCACGCGAGAAGACGCGGGGCGCGGGGTGGGCGACGGCGCGGGATCGCGCATCGGTTCGCCGATCGAGAAGAAGTCGCGGCTCGGGAGGCCGGAAAGCGTATCGTCGACGCAGCGGCAGGAAGCCGCACAACGACGGTAGCACGCCGACGCTCGAGGTGGCTGGGAAGCCCGCTCCGCGGCTAACGGGTGCGCGGGTGGTCCGGGCGCCGGAGGAAGCAGACGGCGACGACGCCGAGTGCCATGACCGCGGCGGGAAGCAGCATCGACTGGGCCATCGCGGTGGCGAAGGGGTCGGCCAGGTCGGCGGGGAGCTCGGTGGCGGCTGCGACGTCACCCGCCGCCGATCCGGCAGGCAGCTGTGCCTCGAGGCTCAGCTGCATCATCGCCGCGATCGACGATGATCCGAGCACCGATCCCACGGTGCGGGTGGTGTTGTAGATCCCGGCGCCCGCCCCCGCCTGACGGCGCGGAAGATCGCGGGTGGCCGTCGTCGCGAGCGGTCCCCACATGCCCGCGTTGCCGATCCCCATCATCGCCGCCGGGATGAGGAACGCCCAGACCGGCGTGTCCATGTTCATGAGCGCGGCGTACACCACGAGGGCGCCCGTGACCGTCAGCAGGCCCGGCACCAGGAGAACGCGCGGATCGACGCGGTCGAGCAGGCGTCCGGCGAACGGGGAGAGCACGCCGGCGAACACGGCTGTCGGCACGAGCAGCAGGGCCGCCTGCGTCGGGGAGAGTCCGCGGGCGAGCTGGATGAAGAACATCAGCGGCAGCGACATGCTCGTGACGGTGAACCCGACGATGGCGACTCCGGTGCTGGCGAGCGCGAAGTTGCGATCGCCGAACAGCCCCAGCGGCACGAGGGGCTCGCCCCGTGTGAGCTTCTGCTGCCAGAGGAACAGCCCGAGCACGACGACACCGGCGCCGATCATCCCCCACACCCATGGCGCCCAGTCGTACGCCTCACCCTCCTGCAGCCCGAAGACGATGAGGAACAGCGCGGCGGCGCTCAGGACGACGCCGACCACGTCGAAGCGGTGCGGCTGCCTGCCGAGGTCGGGCACGAGCATCCATGCCAGAACGAATCCCACCATGCCGACGGGAATGTTGATGAAGAAGATCCACTCCCACCCGAGGCCGTCGACGAGGAAGCCGCCCGCCAAGGGTCCGACGAGCATCGCGACGCCGGATGTTCCGCCCCACAGACCCATCGCCGCGCCGCGCTGACCGGCCGGGAAGGTGCGGGTGATGACCGCCATCGTCTGCGGGGTCATCATCGACGCGCCCAGCCCCTGCACCGCGCGGAACGCGATGAGCGCGCCGAG
>NZ_DEPK01000031.1:0-1492 GCF_002358725.1 Microbacterium sp. UBA3394 | reverse complement strand
AGGTAGATGCTCTTCGGGCCGAACCGGTCGCCGAGGCGTCCGGTGATGAGCAGCGGCACGGCGTACGCGAGCAGGTAGGCGCTGGTGACCCACACGACGTTGTCGAGGTTGGCGGTGCCGGGGTCGAGGGCGGCCTTGATGGCCGGGTTCGCGACGGCGACGATGGTGGTGTCGACCAGGATCATGAAGAACCCGATGATCAGCGCCCACAGCGCCGGCCACGGGCTGCGGGCGCGTGTGTCGACCGTGCCGGTTCGTGCGTGGGTCTGGGTCATTCGCGCGCCGCCTTCCGCTGGGCGAGGTAGTGATCGCTCTTCTTGCCGGCGGCCGCGTGCCCCCAGGGCAGCTGCGGATTCTGCAGGCGTCCCAGGAAATCGGCCAGCCAGATCGTCTCGGCCACGCACAGGGCGCGTTCGCGGTCGTCCTCGACGAGGAACTGCTCGTCGACGGGAACCCGCCGGGCGGCGGCGAGGCTCTCCTCCAGCTCCGCGAGGTCTTGCGTGAGCCGTGCGAGCCGGCGCGTCAGCAGATCCCGCACCTCATCGCGCGGCAGGTTGTGGGCCTCGGACAGGGCGATCCGGAAGTCGCCGGGACGATCGATCCGCTCGAGCTCGTCCCGCAGCCATGATCGCATCGCGTCGCCGCCGGAGGGCAGGAGCGTGTACGTTGTGCGCTCCGGCCGATTCCCCTCGCGGTCGACGCCGACCTCGGCGATCAGGCCGTCGCGCTGCAGTCGCGCGACGGTGTGGTACATCGTCCCGTTGGTCACGCTGAGCATGCGGTCGTCGTGCCGCTGCTTCATCAGGCGCAGCATCTCGTACGGATGCATGTCGTCTTCGTCGAGGAGGGCGAGCACCATCAGGCTCAGCGGCGTAAGTCGGCGCGCGGTCATGAATACTCCGAATCGATTAGTCCATATGGACTATATCCGATGCGCTGTCCTCGCGGGCCGACGGCCGGGCGCCGTAGGCTGGCACCCGTGCACGGCGAATACAAGGTCCCCGGCGGAAAGCTCGTCGTCGTCGACCTCGAGGTGGTCGACGGCCGCATCAGCGGATTCCATCTCGCGGGCGATTTCTTCCTCGAGCCCGACACGGCGCTCGACGACATCGACGCCGCCGTCGACGGGCTCCCGGTCGAGACGGATGCGGCCGCCATCGCCGCGGCGGTTCGGGGCGCCCTGCCGCAGGGGGCGCAGCTGCTCGGCTTCACCCCGGAGGCGGTCGGCACGGCGGTGCGCCGCGCGCTGGTCACGGCTCCCGGCTGGAAGGACTTCGACTGGGAGGTCGTGCACGAGCCGCCCGTCTCGCCGCGCATGAACCTCGCGCTGGACGAGGTGCTCACCACGCGTGTCGGCGACGGGCGCCGTCGCCCCACGCTGCGGCTGTGGGAGTGGAACGAGTCGGCCGTCGTCATCGGATCGTTCCAGTCGTTCCGCAACGAGGTCGACCCCGAGGGGGCCGTGCGTCACGGCTTCGATGTCGTGCGGCGC